>JBAZPY010000170.1:0-4532 GCA_041645515.1 Agrococcus sp. | reverse complement strand
CGGGGCTCGGCGACGGCGTTGCGCCGTCCGGGCCGACGCTGCCGCCCTCGGCGGTGACGAGGTCGCGGATCCGATCGCGGAACGCGGAGAGAGCGCGCTCGATCTCGTCGAGCGGCCGGTCGCGGATGGTCGCGCCGTACGCGGCGACCTCTGCCCAGATGGCTTCCAGCTCGGCGAGCGACGCGTCGCTCAGCGGCCCGTCGAGGGTCACCACGAGCTGGCTGGCGAGCGCGTAGGCGAGGCACGAGACGCAGTCGTAGGTCACCGCCGCCGACAGGTTCTGCGGCACCACGACATCGGCCTGGCCCAGCACGAGCACCACCTGGAAGCTCACGGCGACGGCGGCGCACCCGTCGCAGCTCGCGAGCGCGTAGGCCTCGTTGGTGGTGTCCACGACCTCGCCGCCGTCCGCCCAGACGAGCGCGAACACCACGTCGTAGGCGACCGCGCCGTCCTCGGTCGCGACCGCGAGCGCCTGCGCATCGCCCTCGCCGGGCGCCTCCGGCGGCTCGAACGGGAACACCCACGAGGGCGCGTCGGCGCCCGGCTCATCGGCACTGCGGTCGCTGGGCACGAGCACGGTCGCGAGCGCCGGCTCCTCCGCCGTCGGCAGCTCGCCGCCGCCCTGCCACAGCGAGACGGCCTCGCCGCGCGCGCGCTCGCGGATCCCGTCCTGCCCGGGCGCGACCGCGGCGATGGCGCTGCCGATGGTGCCGCCCTCGTACGCCTGCACCGGCCGGTACGTGTCGGCGCCGGGCCACCACGCCCATCCGACGCCCGCGAGCATCGCCCCGACCGCGGCGAGCGCGACGGCGCGCCGCACGGGCCGGCCGCCGTCCCCGGCCCGCCAGGCGGCGACGACGAGCTGGCGCGCGAGCCGCACCACGAGGTAGAGGATGCCCGCGATCGGGATGGCGATCGCGACGATCCCGATCGCGTGGCCGGCCGCCGCGACAGGATCGCCCGCGGCCGTGCCCGCGCCGGCGAGCGCCGCCTGCTCCTGCAGGCGCTGCCGACGAGGCGCGGGAGCGTCAGCACCAGCAGGGCGATCGCGAGCAGCAGCAGCGGCACGGTGACGAGCACCCACGCGGTGATGATCGCCCGCGCACCCGGCTTCAGCACCTGCTCCTCGCGTCCCCAGCGCCAGGGCAGCATCCCGAGCAGCGTCGGACGGATGCGCTGGAACAGATCGGGCACGCCGACCGCGTCCGCGAGCAGGTGGTAGCCGTCGAAGCGGATGATCGGGAGGAGCTGCCGCACCATGAGCAGCAGTTGGCCGGCGATGACGAGCAGCAGCGCGTCGGCGCGCGTGAGCCACCAGGCGATGGCGATCGCGACGGCGACGATCGCGTTGAAGTAGAGCCCGCCGACGTCGGTGAGGAGCCTGCCCCGACGGTCCAGGCGGTAGGAGTCGGTGACGTCGGTGAAGAACGCGGGCCACACGAGGTAGAGGCCCATGCCCATCCGGCCGGGCGCCGCGCCCGCGCGCGAGGCGGCCGCGGCGTGGCCGAACTCGTGGAAGCCGGCGGAGAGCACCGTGACCGCGAACACCAGCAGCAGCAGCCATGGCTGCTCGAACGCCTGGTGGGTGGCCGATGCGAGCCCCTTCGTCGCGAGCACCCAGACCGTCACGACGGCGAACGCCACCAGCACGGGCACGACCACCACGGGCGACAGCAGCGCCTGGAACGGCCGCGTGATGCGCTGCGTCCGCGCCGGATCCGTCACCTCCTTGCGGAAGCGCATCCGCAGCAGGGGGTCGGCGCGGCGCACCTCGGGGTCCGAGCCGTCGGCGAGCCGCAGCAGGCCGAGCGGCCGCAGCTGACCGTCGACGAGCTGCTGCACGTCGGCGGCGGTGATCGCCCGCCCGGTCCGCTCGCCGGCGGCCTCCGCCACCGCGGCAGCGTCGCGCTCGCCGTCGATCGCCTCGAGCACGCTGTGCAGCAGCGGCGTGAGCTGCAGCACCTGGCCGTCGGCGCGGCGCACGAGCGCGGGCGGCTCGCGGTACCCCGAGCCCCGCGCCGCTCCGAGCAGGTCGACGCCGGAGGCGCGCGCGAGCGCGCCCCCGGCCTCGGTCGGAGGGTGGTGGCCGGCACCGGCGGGCAGCGTCACGCGCCGCTACTGCTGGATGTCGGACTGCTGGTCGGCCTCGGCCGAGGCCTCGCCCTCGATGGTCTGGTCGATCACGACGTCCTGCTGCGCGAGCGAGACGGCGTCGCTGTCGATCGAGCCGATGTTCGCCGCGACCGCTGCGTCGATCGGGGCCGCGACGTTCGCGTTCGCGGCCACGGCGCCGTTGATCGGTGCGGCGAGGTCGGCGTCCGCGGCGACGTTCACGTCCACGTCGAGCAGGCTGCCGCTCAGGGCGCCCTCCAGGTCGGCGGGCACCGCGTCGTCGACCGCGGTCTCGGCGGCGCCGCTGCCGGCGGCTGTCTCCTCGGCCTGGTCGATGCCGCTGTCCTGCTCGGCGACGGCCGTCGCATCCGCCTGGATGCCCTGGTCGATCACGGCGGACTGGTCGGCGAGCGCCTGCGCGCTCGAGCCGGCCGAGAGGATGTTCGCGCCGACCGCGGCGTCGATCGGCGCAGCGACGTTCGCGTTGGCCGCGACCGCGAGGTCGATGGGGGCCGCCGCGTCGATCGCGAGATCGAGGTCGGCGTTGAGGTCGAGGATCGAGGCCGCCTCCTTGTCGGGCAGTGCGGTGATGCCCTCCGCCGCGAGCTCGTCGGGGGTCAGGGGCGTGCGTCCGGTCTCGGTCGTCATGCGTTCCTCCTTCGATGCCGCCGCCGATCGGCGTGCGCTGTCCCCTGAACGTGCCAGCCGCAACCTGTGAGCGTGCCGAGATGTCGCCGAGCGGACGCCCGGCAGGGGCCGGCGCGGAGCCCCGGCGCGGCACGGGAGATCCCAGTCGCCTCGGCTACGCTGACGAGAGCCGCGCCCGTCGCGCGCGGCGGAAGGGGCACCGATGGCGGAGCAGACGATCCTCGTCGTCGACGACGACCTCGCGCTGGCGGAGATGATCGGCATCGTGCTGAGCGGCGAGGGCTACGAGCTCGAGTTCTGCGCGGACGGCGCCGCCGCCGTCGACCGCTTCCACGACGTCCAGCCCGATCTCGTGCTGCTCGACCTCATGCTGCCCGGCAAGGACGGCATCCAGATCTGCACCGAGCTGCGCGCCGAGTCGGGCGTGCCCATCATCATGCTCACCGCGAAGGGCGACCCGACCGACATCGTCGTCGGCCTGGAGTCCGGCGCCGACGACTACATCGTGAAGCCCTTCAACCCGAAGGAGCTCGTCGCCCGGGTGCGCACCCGGCTGCGCCCGCAGCGGCAGGCGGACAGCGGCATCCTCAAGGTCGCCGACCTCGAGATCGACGTCGACGGCCACCAGGTGCGCCGCGGCGCCGACCCCATCGCGCTCACCCCGCTCGAGTTCGAGCTGCTCGTGACGCTCGCCTCGAAGCCGAACCAGGTCTTCTCGCGCGAGATGCTGCTCGAGCAGGTCTGGGGCTACCACTACAAGGCGGACACGAGGCTCGTGAACGTGCATGTGCAGCGCCTGCGCTCCAAGGTCGAGCGCGACGTCGACAACCCCGCGGTCGTGACGACCGTGCGGGGCGTCGGCTACCGCGCCGGCGCGCCTCTGGGCTGACGCCGTGGCCGCGCGGCGCTGGGGACTGGAGCGGGCGACGGGCTTCCTCCGCCGCTCCCTCCAGGCGCGCGTCGTCGCGATCAGCATGCTGCTGTCGACCCTCGCGCTCGTCGGCGTCTTCGGCTACATGTCGGCGTCCGTGGGCGAGAACCTGTTCGAGACGCGGCGCGACGAGGCCCTCATCGAGGCGGTGCGCGCGACCACCGGGATGCAGCAGATCTTCAACGAGGCGGTGACGCAGAGCGTGACGAGCGGCGAGGTGGACGCGCTGCAGGACCGGGCCCTCGACGCGGTGACCGGGCTCATCTCCTCCCGCTCGAGCACCGAGTACGCGATGCTCCGCTCCGAGGCGCAGCCCGACACGCTGCTGCAGATGAACGACGTGCAGTCGCAGGGCTTCGACACCGACCTGCTCGCGGGCGAGCTGCGCGGGGCCGTCGCCGCCTCCGCAGACGTGCCGTTCTACCAGTCGGTGCGGCTCGAGGGGGAGGCGGGCCCCGAGCCGGGCATCATCGTCGGCACGACCGTCGACGTGCCGATCGCGGGCCGCTACGAGCTGTACCTGCTCACGAGCCTGCAGTCGACCCAGGCGACGCTCGGCTTCATGCAGCTCACGATGATGCTCGGCGGCCTCGCGCTCATCGCGCTCATCGGCCTCATCACCTGGTTCGTGGCAAGGATGGTCGTCGGACCGGTCGAGGCGGCGGCCGCGTCGAGCGCGCGCATCGCCGCCGGCGAGTACGATGTGCGCATTCCGGTGCGCGGCGACGACGAGATCGCCAAGCTCGGCCGCTCCTTCAACGACATGGCCGACTCCATCTCTCGCCAGATCAACGAGCTCGCGACGCTCTCGACCGTGCAGCAGCGCTTCGTCTCGGAC
>JBAZPY010000169.1:0-4543 GCA_041645515.1 Agrococcus sp. | reverse complement strand
GCTCGCCGGGTCCGGCGGCCACCACAGGCCGTGGGTGGCGAGCAGGTCGTTGAGCTCGGCGTTGCGGATGCCCGGCTCGACCCGGCAGGACTGGTCGACGACCGACACGTCGAGCAGGCGCCGCATGCGGTCGACCGAGACGACGAGCTCGCCGCCGCCGGCGATCGCGCCGCCGGCCAGGCCGGTGCCCGCCGCACGCGGCACGACCGGCACGCGGTGCTCGCTCGCCCAGCGCAGCGCCGCCTGCACGTGCGAGGCGTCCTCCGCCTCGACGATGGCGAGCGGCGCCGCGATCGAGCGGTGTCCCGACTTGTCGGCGCGGGCGACGTCGAGGGCGGCAGGGTCGGTGACGAGCACGTGCGCGGGCAGCGCGGCCCGCAGCGCGTCGAGGCTCACTTGCGCACCAGTCCGTCGACGAGCTGCCAGGCACCGGGCGCGCCGGCGAACCGCACGGAGTGGGCGTTGTCGGGCGTGCGCGTCTCGATGCCCGTCACGTGGTCGGCGAAGGCGCGGATGAAGGTGCCGTGCGTGACGATCACGAGCGCGTCGACGGGATTGCGGCCCGCGACCTCGTCGACCGCGGCGACGGCGCGGCGCTGCAGGTCGTCGAAGTCCTCCTCGCCGGGCCAGTCGGTGCCGAAGCGCTCGACCGCCTGCTCCTTCGTCAGTCCCTCCGCCTCGCCGTAGGCGCGCTCGATGAGGCTCGCGTACCGCCCGCCCACCTCGAGGCCGAGCGTCGCAGCGATGATGTCGGCGGTGACGGCCGCGCGCTCCAGCGGCGACGAGACCACGGCATCCCAGTGATCGTCGGCGAGCAGCCGCGCGGCCGTGTGCGCCTGCGCGATCCCGGTCTCGTTCAGCGGGATGTCGCTCGTGCCCTGCAGCTTCCCGTCGCGGTTGAAGTCCGTCTGGCCGTGGCGGACGAGGGCGATCTCCATGGTGAGAGCCTAGGGCGGCGGAGATGCCGTCCATCCACAGGCTCACATTCCGGGTGCCCGACGCGTTGGCTGGGTATGAGAGGAATGCGGCCATGATCCACACCATCATCGACAGCCCCATCGGCCCGCTCACGCTCGTGCGCGGCGAGTGGGGCATCACGGGCGTCTTCATGCCCGACCACCGTCCCGCCCCCGACGAGGCGGCGTTCGGCGCGCGCGACGACACGGCGTTCGCGGATGCGGTGCAGCAGTTCGGCGAGTACTGGGCGGGGGAGCGCACGACGTTCGACCTCCCGCTCGATCCCGCCGGCAGCCCGTTCCAGCAGCGCGTCTGGCAGGCGCTGCGCGCGATCCCCTACGGCGAGACGCGCACGTACGGCTGGATCGCCGCCTCGCTGGGGCAGCCGACCGCCGTGCGCGCCGTCGGCCTCGCCAACAGCCGGAACCCGATCTCGATCGTCGTGCCGTGCCACCGCGTGGTCGGCTCGACCGGCAAGCTCATCGGCTACGCCGGCGGCGTCGAGCGCAAGCGCTTCCTGCTCGACCACGAGCGCGGCGCGGGCCTCGGCGGCATCGGCCTCGGGGGCACCGGGCTAGATTCGGTCGCGTGACCCGTGCGCCGTTCGAGACGATCGTCGCGCTGCACGGCGAGAGGGTCTGGCGCGTGTGCCGGGCGCTCCTCGACGAGGTCGACGCCGACGACGCCTGGAGCGAGACGTTCCTCGCCGCGCTCGAGGCGTACCCGCGGCTCGCGCACCACGAGCGGGTGGAGGGGTGGCTCGTGACGATCGCGCATCGCAAGGCGATCGACGTGCTGCGTCGCCGCGAGCGGCTCGTCGTGGGCGAGGTGCCCGACCGGCCGGTGGCCGCGGCGACGCGCGACCTCGACCTGGCTCGGGCCCTCTCGCTGCTGCCGGCTCGGCAGCGCGAGGCGGTGGTGCTGCACCACCTCGGCGGCCTGCCCTTCGCGGAGGTGGCGGCGACGCTCGACTCGTCGGCGGATGCGGCACGTCGCGCCTCGTCCGACGGCGTGCGCCGCCTGCGCGAGCTGATGGGAGCGGTGGATGCGTGAGCTCGACCTCGCGGGCGCGCTGCCCGAGCCGCCGCTCGGCGCGCTGCACGCCCGGCTCGCCGACCGCGCCGACGAGGCGGGGCTGCTCGACGTCGCGTACCGATCGCTCGACACCGATGTTGGCTCGCTGCTGCTCGCGGCGACGCCCGTGGGCCTCGTCTCCGTGACGTTCGACGGCGCCGCGCCGGATGCGACGCTCGAGCGGCTCGCCATCGCGATCAGCCCTCGCGTGCTCGAAGCACCGAAGCGCCTCGACGACGCCGCGCGCCGGCTCGACGACCTCATCGCGGGCCGCGCCCGCGCGTTCGGCGGACCGCTCGACCTCGCGCTCGCCCGCGGCTTCGGGCGCAGCGTCGTCGAGCGGCTCCGCGAGATCCCCTACGGCGAGACGCGCAGCTACGCCCAGGTCGCCGCGGCGGCGGGGTCGCCGCGGGCGGTGCGCGCGGTGGGCTCCGCCTGCCGGCGGAACCCGCTGCCGATCGCGGTGCCGTGCCACCGGGTGGTGCGCAGCGACGGCGGGCTCGGCCAGTACGTCGGCGGCGTGGAGGCGAAGCGGCGGCTGCTCGACGTCGAGGCGGCGCAGCGGCGGCCCGCGCCCGCGACACCGGCCGTCGAGTAGCACGGCGGCGGAGCCGCCGCGCGTATCGAGACGCGCCGCCCACTAGCGTTGACCCGTGCCATCCACCGAGCTCCTCGCCGTCGTCGAGCGCGACGGCTTCACCGAGTCCGAGCACCGCGGCGTCGCGGTCCTGGTCGACGCCGGCGGCACGGTGATCGAGGCGCACGGCGACATCCACGCGCCCTTCCTCGCGCGCAGTGCGCTCAAGCCCCTCTACGCCGCCGCGCTGCTCGACGCGGGGCTGCTCGAGCTCGCCCCCGCTCATGCCGCGCTCGCGAGCGCGAGCCACTGGGCCGACCAGGAGCACATCGACACCGCGCAGGCGATGGCGACGCGGCTGGGCGTCATCGAGGACGCGCTCTACTGCCCGCCGACGAAGGCCCCGGACGGCGCGCGCCGGCGGTTCGCCCACATGTGCGTCGGCAAGCACATCGCGCTGGCGGCATCCGCTCGCGCGCTCGGCACCTCGCCGGACTACTGGGCCGACGACCACCAGCTCGCCGACGTGCTGCGCGAGGGGCTCGCGATCGCCGCGGGCGAGCCCATCACCGCCTTCGCCCACGACGGCTGCGGCGCGCTGGTCTTCCCCACCTCGCCGGTGGGGCTCGCCCGCGCGTTCCGCGGGCTGGCGCCCGACGCGACGGGTGGGGGCCGCGAGGTGGGCGACGCCATGCGCGCGCATCCGACCCTCATCGACGGCGCGGGCAGGCCCGACGCGGTCGTGATCGCCGAGACCGGATGCGCGACCAAGTTCGGCGCGGAGGGCACGCAGGCGATCCTCGCGCCCGACGGCACGACGGCGGTCGTGAAGGTCGCCGACGGGGCTCGCCGAGCCGGGGCGCCGGTCGCGCTGGCGCTGCTCGAGCGTGCGGGCGCTGTCCCCGCCGGCACGGTCGATCGGCTCGCTCAGCCGCTGGGGCTCGTGCAGCTGAGCGCCGACGTGCCGGTCGGGCGCCTCCGCCCCGTCATCTAGGCCGGGACGGCGGCCCGTCCGCGCCTTCGGGCCTGAGCCGGCTCGCCCCGTGCGCGCCGAGGATCAGCACCGCGGCCTCGATCGCGAGCGCCATGAGCGGCCCGTGCGGGTAGTAGCCGAGCGCGAAGGTGCCCGCGACGAGCACGAGCAGCGTCGCCGCGAGCAGCAGCCGCAGCGCCGGCGGCCAGCCCCGGGCGGTGACTGCCGCGAGCACGCCGGCGATGCCGACCGCGACGAGCAGCGGGCCCTCCGAGCCCCACAGCGAGTGGAGCGGCGACGACGCCGGCGTACCGAGATAGCTGAGCGGGCTCACGATCGACCCGGCCAGCACCGACACGAGCATGACGATGCCGCCCCAGCCGGCGCGGCGGAGGTCGGGCAGCAGCGCGATCCCGATCACGAGGAACGAGAGGCCGGCGAGCGCGCCGAAGACGACGTAGGGGTCGTCGACGGCGGCGCGCACCGAGCTCCAGGGCCCCGCGCGGCTGAGGGTCGCGACCCACGGCCACGACCAGTCCGCCGCGACGAGTGGCAGCGAGAGCAGCGCCCAGGCGCCGCCGAGCAGGGCGAGCCGGGCCCGCCGTCGGCGCGAGCGCTCAGGGCGGGGTGCGTGCGCATCGGCGCTCGACGCTGCGGCCATGCCCATTGATAGCAGAGCAGCGTGCGCGGGCTCGCTAGAGCCGCCGCGCGCACGCCTCCGCGAACGCGCCGAAGCCCCGCTCCACGACGCCCAGCAGAGTCGGGTCGGTCGCGAGGTGCGTGCGCCACGCGGCCACCGCATCCGGGTCGCGCAGCTGCGAAAGGGTCGGCGAGGCCAACGAGTCCCACAGCCGCATCACACGATCGTCGGCCTCGAGGTGGAACTGCATGCCGACGGCCGAGCCGAGGCGGAACGCCTCGTTGTCGACCGTCGCGCTGCGGGCGAGCAGCGTCGCGCCAGG
>JBAZPY010000168.1:0-4547 GCA_041645515.1 Agrococcus sp. | reverse complement strand
GTTGACGATGAGGTGCGGGAACTCGCTGACGCCGGTGGGGTCGTCGGGCGGGCTCGCGGTCTTGATGATGCGGGAGGGGTCCTCGGGGTCGGGCGTCCAGAACGCCATCTCGGTGAGGTGGTACGCCTCGGCGGTGATGCGCTCCGCGAAGCCGAAGGCCTGGAAGGTCTCGACGCTGCGCGCCTGGATGCCGTCGGCCTGGCCGATGGCGAGGCGCTCGGGGCGGCGCTCGATGATGCGCACGTTGACGTCGGGGAACTGCGCGAGCTGCGCTGCCGTGATCATGCCGGCCGGGCCGGTGCCGACGATGAGCACGTCCACCTCGTCCGGCAGGTCGGCGGGCCGATCCAGGCCGATGCCCGCGGCCGGCTGCATCCGCGGGTCGGTGGACACGTATCCGTGATGGTGGAACTGCACGGCTGCTTCCTCACTGCTCTGTGGGGACGATCGACGTCATCGTCATGGTCCGGTCCGAAGATCAACGTGTTCTATATGTGAACACCCGCTTCAATTACTGATTACGAGCATACGGGCGGGGCGGAGCCGCGACAAGCACGCGTCTCCGGCAGCCCGCGGGGCCGCGCGCCTCGTCACGGCGAGAGGCGATCCGGGCGGCAGTGCACGAGCGGAGGCAGATCGCGCCTCTGCCGGGCTGTGCGCCTCGCTCCGTTCGCTACCCCGACCCGCGCGCCGCACGCGTCGCGGATCAGCCGGCCAGCCGCCTCGCCGCCCGACCCTGCGACAGCACGAGCGCGATGAGCGCGAGCGTCCGCGCCCGGTCGTGCACGACATCCGCGTAGCCGAAGCGCAACCACCGGCCGCCCGCCGCCGTGATCGCGCTGTTCCGACGCCGATCCTTCGCCGCCTGCTTCGGGTCGTCGTGCCACTCCGAGCCGTCGGTCTCGACGTACAGCCAGCCGTCGATGAGCAGGTCGCTGCGCCCGCCGCCGGGCGCCGGCACCTGCGTCTCGACGCGCCAGCCGCGGTCGCGGCACGGCACGCGCAGCAGCGACTCCAACCCCGAGTCCGCGTTCGCATCGAGCTGCCGCCGCCACGAGCGGCAGCGCGCGGGCAGCAGCTCGAAGAGGCGGTCGAGCTCGGCGTCGCCGAGCAGCCCCTGGTGCAGCGCGCTGTCGATCGACGCGATCGCATCCTCCCGCGGCACGCGCGCGCAGTGCTGCGCGAGCGCATCCACCACCGACACCCGCCACGGCTTCGCGTCGACGGTGAAGGCGCCCCAGATGCGCTGCCCGTCCTCGATGCCGGCCACGCCCGCGTGCGGCCGGGTGGCGATCTGCAGCGGAGTCGGATGCGTGACCCAGACGCCGAAGGAGCGGAGCGCCGACGCGCCGCCGAGCACGCCGCTCAGCGCCAGGGCGAGCCCGATGGCGGGGTCCGCGTCGGGCAGCACCACCCAGCTGCGGCCGATCGCCACCAGGTCGCCGCGATCCACGGCCAGGCGGATCGCGGCGTAGGAGTGGCCGAGGTCATGGAGGGCGGCGCGCGTCGAGGCGCCGCCCGCTGCCAGCATGTCGATCGTGAGGTCGCGCATCCGGCTCATGATGCGGATGCGAGGCGCGCGTCGTGCGCGCACGCGGCCGTCCTGTGGACGACGGGCTCGCGCTCCGGCACCGCGGGCCCGCACGAGCGGAGGTCGCAGGCGCCCCGTCGGGGCAGCATCTCCTCCGCCCGTGCATCAGGAGCGGGATCGCCGCTGCCCGTGCCGCGGCGGCGGGAACCCGGCTCACCCGGCGCAGGGTTGCCGCACAGGCGGAGCCGCAAGGGTGGACGCGTCTGAGAGGAGACACATCCATGCAGTGCCCCAACGACGCAGCGACCCTCGTGATGAGCGAGCGCAGCGGCATCGAGATCGACTACTGCCCCGAGTGCCGCGGCATCTGGCTCGACCGCGGCGAGCTCGACAAGCTCATCGAGCGCTCCGAGCAGCCGCAGCCGCCCTACGGTCAGCAGCCGCAGCACGGCCAGCCCTACGACCAGCAGCAGTACGGCCAGCAGCCCTACGACCAGCGCTCGGGCTCGAGCGACACGGTCGGGAAGATCGCCGACAAGGTCATGCGCACGGTGCAGGAGCGCTCGAGCGGCCAGCGCAACCGCTACGACCAGCAGCAGCGCCGCGGCAGCCGCGGCTGGCTCGGCGACATCCTCGGCTGAGCCGGGCAGGCGCTCAGTCCAGGAAACCGAGCGCCCGCACCTGCGCGCGCTCGTCGTCGAGCTCGGCGACGGATGCGCGCAGCTGCGCCTCGACATCCGAGTCCATCGCGAGCCCCTCGACGATCGACCAGTCACCGCCCGCGGTCGTCACCGGGAACGACGACACGAGCCCCTCCGGCACGCCGTACTCGCCGCGCGAGATGACCGACATCGACGTCCAGTCGCCCTCGGCGGTGCCGAGCGCCCAGTCGCGCACGTGGTCGATCGTGGCGGACGCCGCCGAGGCGGCGGACGAGGCCCCGCGCGCCTCGATGATCGCGGCACCGCGGTTCGCCACCGTCGGCACGAACTCGTCCTTCGCCCACTCGCGCTCGACCAGGTCCACCGCCGGTTCGCCGCCAACGGTCGCGTGCGTGATGTCGGGCACCTGCGTCGCCGAGTGGTTGCCCCACACGATCATGCGCCGCACGTCGGCGACGGCAGCGCCGGTCTTCGCCGCGAGCTGCGCGATCGCGCGGTTGTGGTCGAGCCGCGTGAGCGCAGAGAAGCGCTCGCGCGGGATGTCCGGCGCGGCCGCCGCGGCGATGAGCGCGTTCGTGTTCGCGGGGTTGCCGGTGACGGTGATGCGGATGCCGTCGGCCGCGCGCTCCTGGATCGCTCGTCCCTGCGCGGCGAAGATCGCGCCGTTCGCGCCGAGCAGGTCGGCCCGCTCCATGCCCTTCGCGCGCGGCCTGGCGCCCACGAGCAGCGCGTGGTCGGCACCCTCGAACGCGATCGACGCATCCGCCGTCGTGTCGACGGAGGCGAGCAGTGGGAACGCGGCGTCCTGGAGCTCCATCACGACGCCCTCGAGCGTCGTCATCGCCTGCGGCACCTCGAGGATGCGCAGCCGCACGGGTTGGTCGGGGCCGAGCATGTCGCCGGCGGCGATGCGGAACAGCAGCTGGTAGCCGATCTGGCCTGCGCCGCCGGTGACGGCGACGGTGATGGGTGCGCTCATGCCCCCATGGTGGTGCCTCGGCGAGCCTCAGAGCCAGTGGGTGTCACAACCAGTGCCTGCGCTTGAACACGAGGTAGAGGATGCCCGCGAACGCCAGCATGAGCACGACCGCGAAGGGGTAGCCGAGCAGCCAGCCGAGCTCCGGCATGTGCGTGAAGTTCATGCCGTAGATGCCGGCGATCAGCGTGGGCGCGAAGAGGATCGCCGCCCACGACGTCACCTTCTTCGTCTGGTCGTTCTGCTCGATCTGCTGCTCGGTCATCGCGCGCAGCTCCTCGTTCTGCCGCTCCGCGACGCGCGCCGCGGCGAGCTGCAGCATGCTCGCGAGCAGGTCCCGGTCACCGCCGAGGCGGGTCGACGTGCGGCGGGCGTGGTCGTCGACGTCGCGCAGGTGGCGGCGCAGCTCGAGCTCGTCGTCACGGATGCGCGCGGCGACCCGCTCGATGACGTCGCTCATGGGGTCGGCGGCGCGCTGCAGCGCGAGCACGCGGCGCATCGCCCGGTAGATGTCGACGCTCGGCGGGTGCTCCTGGCCGAAGAACACGTCCTCGATGCCCTCGATCTGCTCGTGGACGGCCATCGCGAGCCGCTCGTGCGCATCGGCCGTGTCGTCGAGGATCGCGTACAGCACCGTCAGCGGCGAGACCCGCAGGGGTGCGATGCCCCGCTCGAGCCGCTCCCGCACCCGCGCGGGCGCGTCGTCGCCGTACCAGGAGACCGTGACGACGCAGCGCTCGCTGACGATGACGTGCACCTCGCGGCTGACCAGCTCGTCGCCCGGCCCGCCGTTCTCGACGCGGTGCACGACGCAGTACGCGGTCGTGCCGTACGACTCGAGCTTCGGGCGCTGCCCGCGCGAGACGACGTCCTCGACGAGCAGGTGGTGCAGGTCGAGCTCGTCGGCGACCTCGCGCAGCTCGGCCTCGGTGGGATCGACGAGGTTCACCCACGCGAAGCCGTCGCGCTCTGCGGCCGTCTCGAACACGCGGTCGAAGGGCACCGCGTCGCCGAGGCGCGCGCCGTCGGCCCAGACGGCGGCGTCGGCGATGGGCATGAGAGCAATGTACGTGGCCAGCGCCGCCGGGGATGCGATGCGCTGCCGCCGGGAATGCGGCGCCCTGCCGCCCGTGTTCCCCGTCGGGGGAGCGGACCGTGCCCCCGCGTAGACTTGGCGGATGGCCGGTCGCGGCCGATGATCGCTGGGAGACCGAAATGGGCAGGACGCTCGCAGAGAAGGTGTGGGACGACCACGTCGTGGTGAAGGGCGAGGACGGCGCGCCCGACCTCATCTACATCGACCTCCACCTCGTGCACGAGGTGACCAGCCCGCAGGCCTTCGACGGCCTCCGCCAGGCCGGCCGTGGCCTCCGCCGCA
>JBAZPY010000167.1:0-4555 GCA_041645515.1 Agrococcus sp. | reverse complement strand
GCCGGTCACGCCGAGCCCATCGGCGATCGCGCGCGCGATGTCGTCGACCACCGGAGCGATCCCCGCGGCGTGCGGCGCGGGCGCGAGCACCTCGGCGCAGATCGAGTCGCGCTGCACCGTCTGCACGAGCGGCCACACCACCGCCTCGCCGGACGGCCGCCGGGCGACGAGCTGCGCGAGCTCGCGACGGAACGGCACGAGCTCCTCGACGAGCAGCCGCGGCCCGCCCTCGGCGGCGCCGGCGAGCCAGTCGGCCGCCTCGGCCGCGTCGCGCACGACGCGCACGCCCTTGCCGTCGTAGCCACCGGTCGCGGTCTTCACGACGCCGACCCCGCCGTGGTCGGCGAGGAACCGCTCGAGATCGGTCGCGCTGTCGACCGGTGCCCAGTCGGGCTGGGGCGCGCCGAGCTCCGCCATCCGCTCGCGCATCGCGCGCTTGTCCTGCGCGAACCGCAGCGCGTCCGGCCCCGGATGCACCGCGTGGCCCGCGTCGACGAGCGCGCGAAGCACCTCCTGCGGCACGTGCTCGTGGTCGAACGTGACCACGTCGACGCCGGCCGCGAACGCGAGCACCGTGTCGGCGTCGCGGTAGTCGCCGACGGACGTCGCCGCGAGCGCCGCCGACATGCCGTCCGCCTCCGCGAGGACCCGGAGCTCGATGCCGAGCTCGACCGCCGCCGGGATCATCATCCTGGCCAGCTGCCCGCCACCCACCACACCGACGATCATGCTGCCTCCACCTCCGGTCGGCCGAGGCCGACGACCTTGAACCCGGCCGCGGACCAGCGGCCCGCGTCCAGCGCGTTGCGGCCGTCGACGACGACCCGCGCATCCGTCTGGGTCGCGACGACGACGGGGTCGAGGTCGCGGAACTCCTGCCACTCGGTGCCGAGCGCCAGCACGTCGGCGCCCCGCACCGCCTCGGCCACCGAGCCGACGATCTCGAGCGACGGCATGCTCCCGCCGGCCGACGCTCGCGCCTGCGGGTCGTAGGCCCGCACGACCCGGCCGCTCCGCTCGAGGATGCGGCACACGTCGAGCGCCGGCGAGTCGCGCACGTCGTCGCTGTTCGGCTTGAACGCGAGGCCGAGCATGGCGACCCGGTCGCCGCCGACGCGCGCGAGCTCGGCGTCGACGAGCTGCGCCATCCGGTCGCGGCGCCGCAGGTTGATCCGGTCGACCTCCCGCAGGAAGGCGAGCGAGTCCCCGCGACCCAGCTCCTCGGCGCGCGCCTGGAACGCGCGGATGTCCTTGGGGAGGCACCCGCCGCCGAAGCCGAGGCCGGCGTTCAGGAAGCGACGGCCGATGCGGGCGTCGAGGCCGATCGCGTCCGCGAGCTGGGTGACGTCCGCGCCCACCGTCTCGGAGACCTCCGCCATGGCGTTGATGAACGAGATCTTCGTGGCGAGGAACGCGTTCGCGCTGACCTTCACGAGCTCGGCGGTCGCGAAGCTCATGACCAGCCGCTCGGTGCCGCGCTCGAGGACCGAGGCGTAGACCGCGTCGAGCGCCGCGACCGCGACGTCGTCGCCGTCGGCGACGCCGTACACGAGCCGGTCGGGGGCGAGGGTGTCCTGCACGGCGAAGCCCTCGCGCAGGAACTCGGGGTTCCACGCCAGGCGCGCGCCGGTCGGAGCGACTGCGTCGGCGAGGCGCTGGGCGGTGCCGACCGGCACGGTCGACTTGCCGGCCACGACCGTGCCCTCGTCCAGGTGCGGCAGCAGCGACGCGATGGCCGCGTCGACGTAGCTGAGGTCGGCGGCATCGGAGCCCTCGAGCTGCGGCGTGCCGACCGCGAGGAAGACGACGTCGCTGCCCGCCGCCTCGGCGACGTCGGTCGTGAAGCGGAGCGAGCCCGCGTCGATGCCGGCGCGCAGCAGGTCGGGCAGCCCCGGCTCGAAGAACGGCGGCTCGCCGCGGCGCAGCCGCTCGACCTTCGCCCCGTCGACATCGACGCCGACGGTGTCGTAGCCGAGCGACGCCATGGCGGCGGCGTGCACGGCGCCCAGGTACCCGCATCCGATCACGGCGATCCTCATGGAGCTCCTCCCGGCCGGCGTCAGCCGCGCGCGATGGTCGTTGCGCCGTCGGCGGGGTCGGGGAAGACGATGCCGCGCGCGCCCAGCTGCTCGGACAGCATGCGCTGCACGAGGGATGCGCTGGGCACGTCGGCGAGGATGACCGCCCGGTCCCCTCCGGTCGACAGCAGCACGTCGCCGGCGCCGAAGAGCGCCTGCAGGCCGCGTCGCCGCACCGTCACGTCGTGCACGCGCGAGAGCATCGTCTCGCGCCTCGTGCCGCCGAAGCTGCCGCGGATGACGACGCGCTCGGTCGTGAAGACGAAGCCGCGCGACAGCCACGCGAGCGTGGGCACCAGCGTCAGCAGCCCGACGACGAGCCCGGCGACGGTGAGCACCGCGGTGTTCCACAGCGGCCAGTCGACCCGGTCGAGCAGCAGCGTCACGAGGAAGGCGCAGCCCCACAGCACGAGCACGGGGACGATCAGCACGCGCGCGTGCGGTCGCATGCGCGCGATCACGCGCTCCTCGCCGGTCGACACCCGACGATTGTCTCGCATCAGCGCACGTGCACCACGTCGCCCGCCCGCACGTCGACGATTCCGTCGTCCGTCTCGACCTGCAGCTCGCCGTGCGGGCCGAGCCCGACCGCGCGCCCGAGGAGCTCTCCGGCGGGCAGCGCGACGCGCACGTCGCGGCCGATGGTGCTGAGCTCCGCGGCGATCGCGGCGCGCAGCGGCTCGGTGCCGAGGGCGGGCAGCAGCGCGTCGAGGGAGCGGATGACGTGGCAGAGGATGGCGTCGGCGAGCACGGGCGCGGTGCCCTCCGCGCCCTCGAGCGTGAGCGAGGTCGCGTGCGCGGTCGGCAGCTCGTCCTCGGTGAGCGTGAGGTTCACGCCGAAGCCGACCGCGACGCCCGTCCTCCGCCGCTCGCAGAGGATGCCGGCGATCTTGCGGCCGTCGACCAGCACGTCGTTGGGCCACTTGAGGGATGCGCGGTCGGCGACGAGCGGGTCGAGCGCGTCGGCGAGGGCGAGGCCGGCGGCGAGCGGCAGCCACCCGATCGCGTCCTCGCGCATCCGCTTCGTGCGCACGAGCACGGTGGCCGCGAGGCACTTGCCCGCCGGCGACACCCATTCGCGGCCGAGCCGGCCGCGGCCGGCGCGCTGGTCGAGCGTCGCCCAGGTGGTGAGGTGGTCGGCGCGCTCGTCGACCGCGTCGAAGGTGGAGCCGACCGTGCCGAGCTCGAAGACCGTGCCGGCGCTCGACGCGCCTGGGAAGAGCATGGTCCCAGCCTAGGCGGCCAGGTCGCCGCCGGCCCCCGGGTAGTGGACGATCGCCACCGGGATGCGACCGGACGCTGTGGCAGTCCACAAAGGCCGGGCATGGGGCGGCGTCTAGAGTGGCATCCGTGACCGACGACACCACTTCCGCTGCGCCCATGTCGACGACGGCCGAGCGGATCGACGATCTCCGCACCCGCCACCGGGAGGCGGTGACCGACAAGGAGTCGAAGGCCAAGGAGCGGCAGGGGGCGAAGGGCAAGAAGACGGCTCGCGAGCGCGTCGAGCAGTTCGTCGACAAGGGCTCGTTCGTCGAGTTCGACGCGTACGTGCGGCACCGCACGACCGCGTTCGGGATGGAGGGCAACCGCCCGTACGGGGATGCCGTGGTCACGGGCATCGGCACCGTCCACGGCCGGCGCGTGGCCGTCTACGCCCAGGACTTCACGACCTTCGGCGGCTCGCTCGGCGAGGTGGCCGGCGAGAAGATCATCAAGATCCAGGACTACGCGATGAAGGTCGGCGTGCCCATCGTCGGCATGCTCGACTCCGGCGGCGCGCGGATCCAGGAGGGCGTCGTCGCCCTCGGCAAGTACGGCGAGATCTTCAAGCGCAACACGGCCGCATCCGGCGTCATCCCGCAGATCTCCATCGTCATGGGCCCGGCGGCCGGCGGCGCCGTCTACTCCCCCGCGCTCACCGACTTCGTGATCATGGTCGACAAGTCGAGCCACATGTTCGTGACCGGCCCCGACGTCATCAAGACCGTCACGGGCGAGGAGGTCGGCTTCGAGGACCTCGGCGGCGGCCGCACCCACAACACCGTCTCGGGCGTGAGCCACTATCTGGCCGCCGACGAGGACGACGCGCTCGACTACGTGCGCGCGCTGCTCGCGTACCTCCCCGACAACAACCAGTCGGAGGTGCCCGCCTACGACCACACCGCGGAGCGCGTCATCAGCGACAGCGACCGCCGGCTCAACACGCTCATCCCCGACTCGCCGAACCAGCCCTACGACGTGCTGGCGATCATCGAGACGCTCATGGACGACCGCGAGTTCCTGGAGGTGCAGCCGCTCTACGCGCCCAACATCGTGATCGGCTTCGGCCGGCTCGAGGGGCGGACGGTCGGCGTGATCGCCAACCAGCCGAAGCAGATGGCCGGCACGCTCAACATCGAGGCGGGCGAGAAGGCCGCGCGCTTCGTGCGCTTCTGCGACGCGTTCTCGATCCCGATCCTCACGGTGGTCGCCGT
>JBAZPY010000166.1:0-4571 GCA_041645515.1 Agrococcus sp. | reverse complement strand
GTCGAGCGTCGACGCCTGAGCCGCGGTTCGACCCCACGACCGCGCAGGCTGGTCGCGGCGCGGATGCGGCATCAGGCCGGACGGCCCAGCGTGTCCGAGGGAGTCTCTCCGAAGGCGTCGCGGTAGGCGGTGGCGAAGCGGCTCAGGTGCAGGATGCCGAGCCCGTGTGCGACGGCGCGGACCGTGGTGGCATCGCGGTCGGCCGCTTGGAGCACCTCGCGCGCCCGGCGCAGCCGGATCTGGCGCAGATAGGTCATCGGCGGCGTGGCGAGGTCGCGACGGAAGCCCTCCTGCAGCGCCCGTGCGCTCAGATGGACCTCGGTGGCAAGACGAACCGTCGTCCACGGCTCCGACGGGCGCTCCTCCATCAGCTCCACCGCGCGCTTGATCGCCGAGCCGAGCCGCACGGGCCGGTCGCTTCTGACGGCATCGCTGTGGTTGTGCGGCTGGCCGAGCAGGAGGCCGTCGAGCACGAGCCCTTCGACGTGCCTGCCCATGCGCGCGTCACCGACCGCGACTGTCGGATGGTCGAGCTCGTCGTTCAGGAGGTCCAAGACCGTCCGCCAACGGCGTCCGAAGGGGCTGCGCAGGTCGGCCATGAAGTCGAAGATCAGCGGGGTGCGCAGGGATCGCCCGAGCAGCTGCTCGAGCCCCGACTCCAGCCGGGCCCGCGGGATCATCAGGCACAGCTGCTGACAGCCGGCCGACCACGCCATCTCGGCGGGGGCCTCGGGCGAGTACACGAGCCCCTCGCCCGGAGCGGTCGTCACCGGTTCGCCGGTCCCGCTGCTCGAGCGCACGCGGCCCCGAAGCGTGATGTTGGCGTGGAAGTTCTCGGCGTCGGCGGTGCGCAGCCGTACCCGGCGCCCGTACGCGAGCCGGCCGACCGTGAGCGCTCCCACGCGCATGCCGGCCACCTCCATGGCGACGCCCGCGGAGCCGCTGGAGAGGTCGAGCCGGTGCGGGAGATAGAGCTGGGTGACGATCCGCTCGGCCTCGTCGCGGTCGTCGGTCCTGCGCCTCGTGTAGGTCGTCATCGGCGGCTGGTTCCCGTCTCGGCTCCGGCCACGATCCGGCCAGCAGCGACGTGCATGGCACTCCCCCCAGCGACTGCGCGCCACGACCGGCGGTCCCCACCCCGTGCCGACCCATCCGCAGCCGAACCTGGCCTCGAGGCTCGGACGGTTCGTGCAGCGCGCATCAGCCGTCATCCTACGGGCGGCATGGGCGGAGCCGGTCGCCCGCGACGAGCCGCGCCGCGCGGCGCCATAGCCGGATCGCGCACGCTGGCGCCGAGCCGGCCTGCGCGGTGCGGCGTGGATGTCAACCTCGACCCGATGGCTCCCCGCCGCCCTCACGGCCGCCAGCACGGCCCACCCCAACCGGGGCGGCGCGTCTCGCGTTCGACTGCAGGAGGTCACACCGTGCCAGAGCCCGCACCGCTGCCGGCCGACGAGCCCGCGATCGAGGGCGTCGTGGTCCCGGTCCGCCTGTCCCCCACGCCGGACCACGCGTTCCTCCGAGGACTCGCGGAGACGGTCAACCACCACTTGCGAACAGCCCTCACGCCCGTACTGGGCCACGCGGAGCTGCTGATGGAGCACCAGCACCAGATCCCAGCGGAGATGCATCAGTCGCTGGTCGCCGTGGCACGAGCCGGACGACGGCTCAGCGACGTCGTGCTCGGGATCTGTGAGCTGATGCGGATCGCCTGCGTGGACCCGAGCGTCGTGGAGACGATCGACGTCTCTGCGCTGCTCGCCGACGAGCTCGCGACGCTCCGGGTCCGTGCCGCGGCGAAGCACGTCCGGATCGTCGTCGGCGGCGACCCGGTCTGGGCCCACGGCGTGGACGCAGCGCACGTCGGCCGCGCGCTCCACGAGCTGCTCGACAACGCCCTCACGTTCGCGCCGCAGCGGTCGACGGTGCGCGTCACCACGACCGCTGCAGCGGAGCTGATCCGGATCACGGTCAGTGACGATGGCGACGGGATCGATCCAGCTGACCACGAGCGA
Source organism: Agrococcus sp. (assembly GCA_041645515.1). Classification (GTDB taxonomy): domain Bacteria; phylum Actinomycetota; class Actinomycetes; order Actinomycetales; family Microbacteriaceae; genus Agrococcus. Next base: position 2,556 of record JBAZPY010000166.1, on the reverse strand, counting down.
CTCGTCAGACCGTTCGAACGAGGCTGCAACCCGCGGCAATCGATCACGGGCACGGGGATGGGGCTGGCGCTGGCGTCCGCGGCCGCGGCCGCGCACGGCGGCCGACTGGTCCTCTCGGAGAGCTCGAGCGGCGGCCTCGAGGTGCGTCTCGAGCTGCCCGCGGGGGTCGGTCGACCCGTGGGGGCGGCTGCATCACCCCGTGCGTGAGCGCTCGCCAGCGGCACGCGCTCGGCGATGCGTCAGCCGGGCTCGGCTCATAAGCGTTCGTACTGGGTCTGCCAGTCAACACAGACTGGACGCATGGCCCCGCATGCGCTGTGATCGACGCGTGCACTCCTCCCCCGACCACGTGCTCGGCATCCTCGGCGGCATGAGCTGGCACTCGACGGCGCAGTACTACCGAGCCATCAACGAGCATGTCGCCACCGCCCGCGGCGGGCACGCATCCGCCCGCATCCTGCTGTCGAGCCTCGACTTCGCCGAGGTGCGCGACTGCCAGCTGCGCGGCGACTGGGCCGCAGCGGGCGAGCTGCTCGCGCGAGAGGCCTCCGCGCTGGAGCGCGCCGGAGCCGGATCGATCGCGATCGCGACGAACCTCATGCACCGCGTCGCCGACGACGTGGAGGCCGCCGTCGGCGTGCCGCTCGTGCACATCGCCGACGCCGTCGCAGAGACGGCGCGCGGCCTGGGCGCGACCACCCTCGGCATCGTCGGCACGCGCTGGGTGATGGCGGAGCGCTTCTACGCCGACCGGCTCGCCCGGCACGGCATCGCCGCTGTGGTGCCGCCCACGGGCGCGCGGGCCGAGCTCGACCGGATCGTGTTCGACGAGCTGACGCGGGGCATCGTGACGGATGCGTCGCGTGCGGCCTTCCGGGACGCGTTCGCCGCGCTCGAGGCGGACGGCGCCGACGCGATCGTGCTCGCGTGCACCGAGATCATGCTGCTCGTGGGCGCGGGTGACGCGGGCGTGCCGCTCATCGACTCGTGCGCTGCGCACGCGACCGCGCTCGCTCGCATCGCGCTCGGCGAGCGCTCAGCTGCGGCGCTCGCCCCAGAGCTGCTGCATCGCGTCGAGCACCGTGCGGATGGCGGGCACGCGCTCGGCGCCGTGCCGGTGCCGCAGGGAGACGGTCCGGCCTGAGCCGTCCGCGAGCGGCGCCACCACGACGTCGTCGCGCGTGAGCACCCGCAGCGCCATGGCCGGCAGCAGCGTCACCGAGCCGGTCGCGGCGACGAACGACTGCGCGGCGAGGAAGTCGTCGGTCTCGAACTGGATCGTCGGCGCGAAGCCGGCATCCGCGGCGAGCGACTCGAGGTGCTGCCGGCAGCGCTCGCAGCCGCCCACCCAGTCGGCACCGGCGAGCGCGGCGAGCTCGACCGGCGAGCCGTCGGCGAGCTCGTGGTCGGCGGGCAGCACGATGCATGACGGGTCGGCGCCCAGCTCGATGCGGGTGAGCTGCACGTCGTCGTGGAGCTCGTCGTACTCGAAGGCCACGGCCACGTCGGCGTCGCCCGCGAGCACCGCCTCGATCGCCTCGGGCGGCTCGAGCTCGATGACGCGCGCCGTCAGCCCCGGTACCGCGAGGCGAGCGGCGGCGATCGCGCGCGGCACGAAGTCGGCGAGCGCAGACGGGAAGGCGGCGATCGTGACGGTGCCCGCGCCCTCCGCGAGCGAGCGCAGCTCCGCCTCGGCGGAGCCCAGCAGGCCGGCGATGCCGTCCGCGTGGCGCAGCAGCCGCTGCCCCGCCTCGGTCAGCGTGACGCCGGTCGACGAGCGCAGCAGCAGGCCCTGGCCGACCTCCTCCTCGAGCAGGCGGATGTGCTGGCTCACGGCGGGCTGCGTCCAGCCGAGGGCGCGGGCGCCGCCCGAGACCGAACCTTCGCGCGCGACCGTGCGGAAGATCAGGATGCGTCGCGGGTCCAGCTGCATGGCTCCAGCATGCCGTACATGCCCTCATCCCCGGCGCACAGCATCCGCGCCTACCCTTGCCCCATGACCGACCAGCAGCAGCAGATCGAGATCGTCGACAACGCCGAGGGACGCCGCTTCGAGGCCCACGTCGACGGCGCCCTCGCCGGATTCGCCGACTACCGCGACCAGGAGGGCGTGCGCGCCTTCCCCCACACGGAGGTGGACCCGGCGTTCGGCGGGCGCGGCATCGGGTCGACGCTCGTCGACGAGGCGCTGCGCGCCACGATCGCGTCGGGCAGGCGCATCCTCCCCCAGTGCTCGTTCGTCGCAGCCCGCGTGACGAAGGACGAGTTCGCGGCGCACGTCGCGCGGTAGCTACTCCCCGAAGCGGTCGCGCACGAGCGCCTCGATCGCGTCGATCGCCTCGCGCGCCTGCGGCCCCGTCGCCTGGAACACGACGAGCGAGCCGCGGTCGAGGCCGAGCGCGAGGACGCGGAGCAGGCTCTTCGCGTCCACGCCGTTCACCGTGACGGATGCGTCGAAGCCGCTGACCGTGCGGACGAGCTCCGACGCGGGCCGCGCGTGCAGGCCGTGCTCGTTCTCGAGCGCGATCTCGAGCCGCGCTGGCTGCTCGGCACCGG
>JBAZPY010000165.1:0-4579 GCA_041645515.1 Agrococcus sp. | reverse complement strand
CGACCCCGCGAGCACCTTCCCGAGCGTGGACTTGCCCGAGCCGTTGGGCCCGAGCAGGCCGTGCACCTCGCCGCTCGCGGCGGTCAGGCTGGCGCCGCGCAGCGCGCGGACACCGCCGTAGCGCTTGCGCACGCCGGTGAGCCGCACGAGCGGCGAGGTCTCGCTCACGGTCGGCCTACTGCTGCAGGAACTGCTGCACGTCCTCGGCGGAGAGCACCGAGTCGAGCACGTACGTGTCGGGCTGGTCCTGCACCTCGCCCCAGACCTGGTCGAAGTTCTCCGCGGTCACGGGCTCCTCGAGCTCGAGCACGATGGTGTTGCCGTCCTGCAGCTGCGACTCGTCGAGCTCCGCGCCCTGCAGCATGGCCATCGCGATGTGCAGCGCCGTGGCACCGGTGCCGGGAGGGTTCACGACGCCGATGGACTCGAAGCCGTCGCCCTGCTCGCTCCAGAGCTTCAGGAAGCCGTTCCGCGCCTCGCCGCTCATGACGATCTCGTCCTGCTTCTCGGCCGCGATGAGGGCCTGCAGCACGCCGAGCGCCATGCCGTCCTGCGTCCACACGCCGTCGATGTCGGGGTAGGTCGCGAGCAGGTTCGCCATCTGCTGCTGACCGGTCGCCTGGTCCCAGCCGCCGTCGGCGGTGGTGAGCACCTCGATGCCGGCCTCCTCGAAGACCGCCTCGGCCGCACCCCAGCGCGCCTCGTTGGCCGGGTGGCCGGAGATGCCGTTGACCGCGACGATGCTGCCGCCGTCGCCGACCTGCTCGGCGAGCCACTGAGCGCTCGTCTCGGCCCAGAGCGCCTGGTCGATGCCGACGTTGATGACGCTCTCGGCGGTCACCGCCTGGTCGATGGCGAAGACGAGGATGCCCTGCTCCGTCGCCTCTTGGAACACCTGGTCGAGGGCCGAGCCTGAGTTCGGGTCGACGATGATGGCGTCCACGCCCGCATTGATGAGGTTGCGGACCTGCTGGATCTGGCCGTTCACGTCGGTGTCGGCGTTCTCCAGCACGAGGTCCTCGAGGGTGCCGGCGTCCTGGTACTCGGACGCCGCCTCCTCGATGTCGGCGATCATCTGCGTCCGGTACTCGGAGCCGACGAAGCCGTTGCTGACGCCGATCGTGAACGGGCCGGCCGAGGCCGCCCCGTCGGAGCCGCTGGGCGCCGGTTGGTTCGAGACGGTCGAGCAGCCCGCGACGACGAGTGCCGCCGTCGCCAGTGCCGCAAGCCCGAGTGCGCGCTGTCGCATGTCGATGCCTCCTTGCATCCGTGTCCGCAGTTTCATGCAGACTGCGAGAAATAGTGACGACAGTGTTGCACGTCGTCGCGACGAGGCATAGCGCCGTTTCCGAATCGTGACCTAGCGGTCGAGGAGGCGCTCGAGCGAGCCGAAGGCGTCGACCGCGATCGCGGCCGCACCGAGGAGCGCGCCGTCGCTCGCCGTGGTCGCGGAGACGAGCCGCGGGATGTGCAGCACGCGGCCGGTGAGCCGGCGCTCGAGCTCGGGGATGACGGTGCCCGCGAGCGGGGCGAACCGGCCGGCGAGCACGATCACCTCGGGGTCGAGCAGCGCGCAGACGTTGGCGAGGGCGACCGCGAACTCGTCGAGCACGCGGCGGGCCAGCGCGCCGGCGCGCGAGCGCTCCCCCACCGCGGCGAACAGCGCGGCGAACGGCTCGACGCCGTCCGGCAGGGCGAGCCCGTCAGCGGCGGCACGGCGCACGAGCCCCGTCGAGCCGAGCTGGGACTCGAGGTCGCCGAAGTCGACGTAGAGGCGGTCGATCGAGTCGGGACCCACGAGCATCCGGCCGATCTGGCCGGCGAAGCCGCGGCTCCCCTCCAGGATCCTGCCGTGCTCGACGATGCCGGCACCGACGCCCTCGAACACGGCGAGCGCCATCAGGCTCGTCGCCTCCCGGTGCTCGCCCCAGCGTGACTCGGCGACCGCGATGAGGTTCGCGTCGTTCCCGACCGCGACGGGCGCGCCGAGGAGCTGCCGCAGCAGGTCGCCCAGACGGATGCCGTGCCAGTGCAGCGCCGGCGCGAAGTCGATCGTGCCGTCGGCCTGCACGGGTCCCGGGATCGCGACGCCGACCGCGACCGGCGCCCGGCGGAGTCCCGGCTGCCGCCAGGCACCCTCGATCGCCCGCAGGGTGTGGGCGAGCCGCTCGTCGGGGCCGGTGGGGGCGTCGTCGAGCCGATCGCTCCAGCGCACGGTGCCGCCGAGGTCGACGAGCGCGAGCGTCGTGTGGTGGTCGGCGACGTCGACCGCGAGCACCGTGGCGGCCGCGTCGTCGACCCGCACGCGGCCGAGCGGTCGCCCGCCGGCCGGTCCGACGGCGCTCTGCTCGACGAGCAGCCCGGCGTCGATGAGCGCGGCGACAGCGCGCGAGACGGTCGCGACGCTGAGCCCGGTCGCCGACGCGAGCTCCGCGCGCGAGGCGTCGCCCACGGCGCGCGCGGCGGCCAGCACCGATGCGCGGTTGCGCCGGGTCGTCGACTGGGAGCTCACGCGCTCATCCTCGCACCCGTGCTCATCCACCCGTGTCCACGCACCCCTGTCCACCCGCCCGTGGAGCGCGGGGCCCGCGGACCGCGTAGCGTTGCGGTCATGACCGATGCGCAGAACACCCAGGCCACCGAGCTCGACGGCGAGCGCACCACCTTCTCGAGCCTCGGGCTCCCGGCGGCCATCCTGCGCGCGCTCGACGACGTCGGCTACGAGACGCCCTCGGCGATCCAGGCCGAGACCATCCCCCTGCTCCTCGCCGGTCGCGACCTCATCGGCCTCGCGCAGACCGGCACCGGCAAGACCGCGGCGTTCGCGCTGCCCGTGCTCGCGGCGCTCGACGTCGAGCGGCGGAGCCCGCAGGCGCTCGTGCTCACGCCGACGCGTGAGCTCGCGGTGCAGGTGTGCGAGGCGTTCGAGCGCTATGCCGCGCACCTGGGCGGCGTCCACGTGCTGCCCATCTACGGCGGCCAGGGCTACGGCGTGCAGCTGTCCGCGCTGCGCCGCGGCGTCCACGTGGTCGTCGGCACGCCCGGGCGCATCATGGACCACCTCGACAAGGGCACGCTCGACCTGTCCGGCCTCACGCACGTCGTGCTCGACGAGGCCGACGAGATGCTGCGGATGGGCTTCGCCGAGGACGTCGACCAGATCCTGCAGTCGACGCCCGCCGAGAAGCAGGTCGCGCTCTTCTCCGCCACCATGCCGCGGCAGATCCGGGCGATCTCGCAGCAGCACCTGCGCGAGCCCGCGGAGGTCACGGTGCGCGGAGGCGCATCCACCTCGCCCAGCATCACGCAGCGCGCGCTCATGGTCTCGTACCAGCAGAAGCTGGAGGCGCTCACGCGCGTGCTCGAGGTCGAGCCCTTCGAGGGAGCGATCGTCTTCACGCGCACGCGCAACGAGACCGAGACGGTGGCGGAGCGCCTGCGCGCGCGCGGCTACGCCGCCGCCGCGATCTCGGGCGACGTCGCGCAGCCGCAGCGCGAGAAGACGATCGAGCAGCTGCGCTCCGGCGACCTCGACGTGCTCGTCGCGACCGACGTGGCCGCCCGCGGGCTCGACGTCGAGCGCATCACGCACGTCATCAACTACGACCTCCCGATCGACACGGAGTCGTACACCCACCGCATCGGCCGCACGGGCCGCGCGGGACGCACGGGCGACGCGATCAGCTTCGTCACGCCCCGCGAGCGGCGCATGCTCAGCGCGATCGAGAAGGCGACGCGCGCCACGGTCGAGGTGATGCCCATGCCGAGCGCCGACGAGGTGAACGCCACCCGCCTGACGCGCTTCGACGACGCGATCACGTCAGCGCTCGCGGAGACCGAACGGATCGAGCGGTTCCGCGAGATCGTCGCGCACTACGTCGAGCACCACGACGTGCCGCAGGAGGATGTCGCTGCCGCGCTCGCCGTCGTCGCGCAGGGCGAGACCCCGCTGCTGCTCGACGAGCGGGCCGACCGCGCGCTCCAGTCGTCGCGCACCGACCGCACCGACCGCGCGGACCGTCCCGCGCGCGCTGACGGCGAGGGTGACGGTGAGCGCCGCTCGCGCCGCGGACCGTCCGACGCGACGACCTACCGCCTCGCCGTCGGCAGCCGCAAGGGCGTCGAGCCCCGGCAGATCGTGGGCGCGCTCGCGAACGAGGGCGGGCTCGGTCGCGACGACTTCGGCCGCATCCAGATCCGCTTCGACCACACGCTCGTCGAGCTCCCCGAGCTCGACCGCTCGCAGCTCGAGAAGCTCTCCAGGACCCGCATCATGGGCGTGCCCATCGACATCCAGGTCGACACGGGTGCGCGACCGTCGCGTGCAGAGCGCGGCGACCGCGCCGACCGGCGCGGGTCGGACGAGCGGCCGCCGCGGAAGCCGCGACAGAACCGGGAGCGCTGACCGAGCGCACGGTGGCTGGGAGCGCACGGTGGCTGGGAGCGCACAGGGCTAGGCTGGATCGGTGCGTCACTCCGAAGCCGCCTTCCCCGAGCCGCGCAGGCGCGCGAGCCTCGAGGTGCTGCGCGCCGAGGCCGCGGACGAGCGCTCGGTGCTCGTCGAGGAGCGGCTGCGCGC
>JBAZPY010000164.1:0-4593 GCA_041645515.1 Agrococcus sp. | reverse complement strand
CGTCGCAGCCCGGGTAGAGTGACTTCGCCATCGAGATGTCGTAGTTCTCGAGGAACACGATGCGGCCGCGCACCTCCGGCTCCTGCGAGAAGCGCACGAGCTGCTGGATGAGCGCCTTGCCCTGCTCGTCGGCCGGGTGCGACTTGCCCGCGATGACGAGCTGCACCGGCCGCTCCGGATGCGTGAGGATGGCGCGCAGCCGGTCGCGGTCGTGGAGCATGAGCGTGAGCCGCTTGTAGGTCGGCACGCGGCGCGCGAAGCCGATGGTGAGCACGTCCGGGTCGAGCATCTCGTCGATCCAGGCCGGGGCGACGCCCTCGTTGCGCTCGTGCTTGCGGCGGGTGCGATCCCTGGCGTCCTCGATGGTGAGAGCGCGCATCTCGTTGCGGGCGGCCCAGATCGTCTCGTCGGAGACCGCGTCCGAGCCCCAGTCGCAGCGTGTCGTGTCGAGTGTGCCGAGCTCGCGCTCCGCGCAGTGCTTGAGGATGGGCGAGGTCCAGGTGGGCGCGTGCACGCCGTTGGTGACGGAGGTGATCGGCACCTCGTCGGTGTCGAAGCCCGGCCAGCGGTCCTGGAACATCGCGCGGCTGACTGCGCCGTGCAGCCGCGAGACGCCGTTCGCGCGCTGCGCGATCGAGAAGCCCAGCTGCGCCATGTTGAAGATCCCGGCGTCCGGCTCGCGGCCGAGAGCGAGCACCCGCTCGACGTCGACACCCGGCACGAGCTCGTGGGTCAGGTACCGGCGCACGAGCTCGACGCCGAAGCGGTCGATGCCCGCGGGCACGGGCGTGTGCGTCGTGAAGACCGTGCCGGCGCGCACCACCGCGAGCGCCTCGTCGAAGCTCAGCCCCTCGGCCGAGAGCAGCTGCGAGATGCGCTCGATGCCGAGGAAGCCGGCGTGGCCCTCGTTGGAGTGGAAGACGGCGGGCTGCGGCGCTCCGGTGAGCTCGCTGTAGACGGCGAGGGCGCGCACGCCGCCGATGCCGAGCAGCAGCTCCTGCTGCAGGCGCAGCTCCCCGCCGCCGCCGTAGAGGCGCTCGGCGACGCGGCGCAAGTCGTCGTCGTCGTTCTCGTGGATGTTCGTGTCGAGCAGCAGCAGCGGCACGCGGCCGATCGTCGCGACCCAGATGCGCGCGTGCAGCGTGCGCCCGCCGGGCAGCGCGAGCTCGACCGTCGCGTGGCGGCCGTCCGGGTTGCGCAGGATGGTGAGCGGCAGCCCGTCCGGGTCGAGCACCGGGTACGACTCCTGCTGCCAGCCCTCGCGGGAGATGGCCTGCTTGAAGTAGCCCGACTGGTAGAAGAGGCCGACGCCGACGATCGGCACGCCGAGGTCGCTCGCGGCCTTCAGGTGGTCGCCGGCGAGGATGCCGAGCCCGCCGGAGTACTGCGGCAGCGCGCTCGTGATGCCGAACTCGGGCGAGAAGTAGGCGATCGACTCCGGGGCGTCCTCGAGCGACTGGTACCAGCGCGCTTGCGACAGGTAGTCGTCGAGGTCGTCGGCGAGCGCCTCGACGCGGGCGACGAAGTCGTCGTCGGCCGCGAGCTGCTGGAGCCGCTCCGGGCCCACCCAGCCGAGCAGCTGCACGGGGTCGTGGCCGGTGGCGCGCCAGCCGTCGAGCGAGATCTCGCGGAAGAGCTCGCGGGTCGGCTCGTGCCACGACCAGCGCAGATTCGAGGCGAGCGCCTCGAGCCTGCCGAGGCGCGTCGGGAGGGAGGTGCGGACGGTGAACTTGCGGATCGCTCTCACGAGCACAGAGCCTAGTGGCGGCGCTCCTCGCCGCTCGCAGGCAGGCTCGCTAGGTTTGTGGCGTGGCGAAGCAGATGGATGTCCTGACCGGCCGGATCCCGGTCCTCGACCTTGCCCCGCAGCAGCCGGGCAACCGATTCCCCGCGAAGGCGGTGGTGGGTGATGTCGTGCCGTTCCAGGCCGTCGCCTTCCGGGAGGGGCACGACCGCATCGGCGTGACCCTCGTGCTCCGGTCGCCGGCCGGCGAGGAGCGGCGCGTGCGCATGGAGCCGCTCGACGACGGCCTCGACGGCTACCGCGCGCTCGCCCGGGTGGACGAGCAGGGCATGTGGTCGTGGCATGTCGAGTCGTGGGCCGACGAGTGGGCCACGTGGCACCACAACGCCGAGATCAAGATCGCCGCAGGCATCGACGTCGAGCTCATGGCGACGATGGGTGCGCAGCTGCTCTCGCGCGCCGCTCGCGCCGCGACCGGCCAGGACGCCACGATGCTCGCGGGCGCGGCGCAGGCGCTCACGCGCACCGAGACGTCCGCGCTGCGGCGCTGGGCCGACGTCAACGACCCCGACGTGCTCGCGGCGATGGACCGCAACCGCCCGCGGTCGCTCGTCACCGCATCCGAGACCCTGCAGCTGCGCGTCGAGCGCACCCGCGCCGGCGTGGGCGCCTGGTACGAGTTCTTCCCGCGCTCCGAGGGCGCCGTGCGCGCCGCGGACGGCACGTGGACGTCGGGGACGTTCGAGACGGCCGCGGAGCGCCTGCCCGGAGTGCGGGAGATGGGCTTCGACGTGCTGTATCTGCCGCCCGTGCACCCGATCGGCGAGGTCAACCGCAAGGGCCCCAACAACTCCCTCACGCCGCAGCCCGGCGACCCCGGCAGCCCGTGGGCGATCGGGTCGCGCCACGGCGGCCACGACACCATCCATCCCGACCTGGGCACGATCGACGACTTCCGCGCCTTCGTCGAGAAGGCGGCGGATGCGGGGCTCGAGGTCGCGATGGACCTCGCGCTGCAGGCCGCCCCCGACCACCCGTGGGTCACAGAGCACCCCGAGTGGTTCACGACGCTGCCCGACGGCTCGATCGCGTTCGCCGAGAACCCGCCGAAGAAGTACCAGGACATCTACCCGGTGAACTTCGACAACGACCCGGAGGGGATCGTCGCCGAGGTGCTGCGCATCATCGAGCTGTGGGTCGGCTGCGGGGTGCAGATCTTCCGCGTCGACAACCCGCACACGAAGCCGCTGTGGTTCTGGGAGAAGGTCATCCGCGAGGTCGACGCCGCGCATCCCGACGTCGTGTTCCTCGCAGAGGCGTTCACGCGGCCCGCGATGATGCAGGCGCTCGCGAAGGTCGGCTTCCAGCAGTCGTACACGTACTTCGCGTGGCGCAACACCAAGGCCGAGCTCGAGGAGTACCTGCAGGAGGTGACGGGGCCGCAGGCCGCGTGGTTCAAGCCCGCGTTCTGGGTGAACACGCCCGACATCCTCACCGAGTACCTGCAGTTCGGCGGCGTGCCGGCGTTCAAGGTGCGCGCCGCGATCGCCGCGACCGCCGTGCCGACCTGGGGCATGTACGCCGGCTACGAGCTCATCGAGGACGTCGCGCGCCCCGGCGCCGAGGAGGCGATCGACAACGAGAAGTACGAGTACCGGCCGCGCGACTGGGAGCAGGCGGCGCGCAACGGCACGACGATCGCGCCCTACATCGCCAGGCTCAACGCGATCCGCAAGGATCACCCCGCGATCCGGCAGCTGTGGGCGCTCGACGTGCACTGGTCCGACGACGACGCGATCCTCGTCTACTCGAAGCACGTCGACGGGCAGTTCACCGAGTCGGGCGAGACCGACACGATCATCGTGGTCGCGAACGTCGACCCGCACTCGGCGCGCCAGACGACGGTGCACCTCGACCTGACGAAGCTGGGGCTGCGCCCTGGCGAGTCGTTCGAGGTGCACGACCTCATCAGCGGCGAGACGTGGACGTGGAGCGACCACAACTTCGTGCGCCTCGACGCCTTCGTCGAGCCGGCGCACGTGCTGCATGTGCGACGATCGGCGGCATGATGCTCGACGAATCGACCATCCGCCAGCTCGCAGACGGGGCACACCCGGCCCCGCACTCCCTGCTCGGAGCGCATCCGGACGGATCCGGGCACGTCGTGCGCGCCGTCCGCCACCTCGCGTCGGCCGTCGAGGTCGTCGGCGCGGCCGCGACGGATGCCGCCACCGCGATGGAGCACATCGGGCACGGCCTGTGGGAGGCCGTCATGACGGGGCCCGTCCGGCCGTACCGGCTGCGGACGACCTACGCCGACGGCGAGTCCTGGACTGCCGAGGACCCGTACCGCTTCACGCCCACGCTCGGCGAGCTGGACCTGCACCTGTGGCGCGAGGGCCGGCACGAGCAGGCGTGGAAGGTGCTCGGCTCGCGGCTGCGCGAGCACGAGGGCGTCGCGGGTGCCGCGTTCGCCGTCTGGGCGCCCAACGCCCGCGCCGTGCGGATCATCGGCGACTTCAACGGCTGGGTGGGGCGAGCGCACCCGATGCGCACGATGGGCGCGAGCGGCGTCTGGGAGCTCTTCGTGCCCGGCGACCTCGAGCACAGCGCCTACAAGTACGAGATCCTCACCGACCACGGATGGGTGACGCGCGCCGACCCGATGGCCCGCTACACCGAGGTGCCGCCGGCGACCGCGTCGAAGATCGGCACGAGCCGCTTCGCGTGGAGCGACGACGACTGGATGCGCTCGCGCGCCGCGCGCGACGTGCACAACTCCCCCATGTCGACCTACGAGCTCCACTTCGGCTCCTGGCGGCCCGGGCTCGGGTACCGCGAGATGGCGG
>JBAZPY010000163.1:0-4596 GCA_041645515.1 Agrococcus sp. | reverse complement strand
CGCCTGGAACTCGCTGTCGCGCGCCGGCTTGGCGGTGCCGAGCGCGCTGTCGCCCTCGACGATGAACAGCTCGGTCTGCGCGACGTCGTTCGAGCGGCAGTCGACGAGCTTCACGGGCAGCGACGACGACTCGAGCGCCGTCTTGCGGCGCGCGGTCTCCTTGAGCGAGCGGGCGGAGATGCGCGCCTTCATCTCGCTGACGACCTTCTCGAGCAGCTGCGCGGCCTGCGCCTTCTCGTCGCGCTTCGACGAGGTCAGGATCGCGCCGAGCTCGCGCTGCACGACCTGCGCGACGATCTGGCGCACGGCCGGGGTGCCGAGCACCTCCTTCGTCTGGCCCTCGAACTGCGGCTCGGGCAGGCGCACGGTGACGACGGCCGAGAGCCCGGCGAGGGCGTCGTCCTTCTCGACCTTGTCGTTGCCGACCTTGAGCTTCCGCCCGTTCGCGGCCACCTGGTCGCGGATGAGCTTCAGCAGGGACTGCTCGAAGCCGGCCAGGTGGGACCCGCCCTTCGGCGTGGAGATGATGTTGACGTAGGACTGCACGACGGTGTCGTAGCCGGTGCCCCAGCGCAGCGCGATGTCGACCTCGCAGGTGCGGTCGACCTCGCGCGTGACCATGTGGCCGGTCTCCTCGTCGAGCACCGGGATGGTCTCCTGGAACTCGCCCTCGCCGGTGAGCCGCCAGGTGCCGGCGAGCGCCGGGTCGGGCGCGAGGTACTCGACGAACTCGCTGATGCCGCCGTCGTATTTGAAGTCGTGCACGACGCGCTCGGCGCCCCGGTCGTCGATGATCTGGAGCGCGAGCCCCGGCACGAGGAACGCGGTCTGCCGCGCACGGCTCGCCAGCTCGTCGGCGAGGAACTCGGCGCCCTTCGTGAACACCTGCGGGTCGGCCCAGTAGCGCACGCGGGTGCCGGTGACGCCCTTCGCGACCTTGCCGACCTTGCGCAGGTGCGACTCCTCCGTGAACGGCAGGAACGTCGCCGACGGCGAGGGCTCGCCCGAGTCGAGGAACTCGCCGGGCTCGCCGCGGTGGAATGACATCGCCCAGGTCGCGCCGTCGCGGTCGACCTCGACGTCGAGGCGCTCGGACAGGGCGTTGACGACGGATGCGCCGACGCCGTGGAGGCCGCCGGATGACTTGTAGGCGCCGCCGCCGAACTTGCCGCCGGCGTGCAGCTTCGTGAAGATGACCTCGACGCCGGACAGGCCCGTCCGCGGCTCGATGTCGATCGGCAGGCCGCGCGCGCGGTCGCGCACCTCGACGGAGCCGTCGGCGTGCAGCACGACCGTGATCTCGCTGCCGTGGCCGCCGAGCGCCTCGTCGACCGAGTTGTCGATGATCTCCCAGAGGCAGTGCATGAGTCCGCGGGAGTCGGTCGAGCCGATGTACATGCCGGGGCGCTTGCGCACCGCCTCGAGACCCTCGAGCACCGTCAGGTGCCGTGCCGAGTAGTCGGATGCGACTGCCAACCGATCCCCCTCCGTGCGTGTCGTGCGGTCCGCTGCCGGTTGCCGCGCCCGCCAGCCTACGGCGGAGCGCCCACGCCGGGCGGCAGGGCGCGCGGCGCGCTGTGCGTTGCGCCGCTGGCGAACCGTTATCGGATTGGCACGGTTTCGCACCCCGGACGTGCCACGATGGAGCACGGACGGAAGAAGGAGGGCACCGTGAACGACACCCAGACCACGACGCTCGAGATCGAGGAGCCAGACGCCCCGCTCAGCGGGCTGGACCGCTGCGACAGCTGCGGCGCCCAGGCGTACGTCCGCGCGACGATGGAGAGCGGCACCCTGCTCTTCTGCGCGCACCACGCGGCGAAGCACCGCGAAGCGATGATGCCCCTCGCCAAGGTGTGGCACGACGAGACGGCCAAGCTTCAGGAGCGATGAGCCGGCACTCGCTCGACACCGAGCACTGACCACGGCAGCGGCCCGTCCCCATCGGGGGCGGGCCGCTTCCGCGTGCCGGAGCAGCTGCGAGTCAGCAGACCCGGCGACGGCGCGTAGCGCCCGGGGACCCGTGGCACCGCACGGGACCCGGTGCACCGGGTCCCGTGCGGTGGAGGGGGTCCCGGAGGCGACGTGGGCCGGCCGGAGCACCGGCTCAGCGGCCGAACGGCCCCTGCAGCCGCTGCAGGAACCGCTTCGTGCGCTCCTCGCGCGGATCGCCGAAGACCTGCTCCGGGGTGCCCCGCTCGACCACGACCCCCTCGTCGAAGAACGACACCTCGTCGGCGACCTCGCGGGCGAAGCCCAGCTCGTGCGTCACGACCGCCATCGTCCAGCCCTCGCTCGCGAGCTCGGTCATGACCGCGAGCACCTCGCCGACGAGCTCGGGGTCGAGCGACGACGTCGGCTCGTCGAACAGCAGCATCGACGGCTGCAGCGCGAGCGCGCGCACGATGCCGACGCGCTGCTGCTGGCCGCCGGAGAGCGACGAGGGATACGCGTCCGCCTTCTCGCGCAGGCCGACGCGGTCGAGCAGTGCGAGGGCATCCGCCGTCACCTCCTCACGACCCCGGCCCTGCACCCTGATGGGGCCGATCGTGACGTTGCCGAGCACCGTCAGGTGCGGGAACAGGTGGTGCTGCTGGAAGACCATGGCGGATGCGCGGTGCAGCGCCGAGCGCTCGCGGCGCGTGCGGGGCGCAGCCAGGTCGAGCTCGAGCTCGCCGATCCGCAGCGTGCCCGCCTCGGGCGACTCCAGGCCGTTGAGCGAGCGCAGCACGGTGGTCTTGCCGGACCCGGACGGTCCGATGAGCGCGTGCACGGTCCCGGGTGCGATGTCGAGGTCGACGCCGCGCAGTACGTGGTTGTCGCCGAAGGACTTGTGGAGGCCGCGCGCGGAGAGCAGCGGTTCAGACGGCATAGCGATCCAGCTTCCGCTCGAGGCGGTCCTGGCCGCCCGCGAGCACGAGGCAGATGACCCAGTACACGGCTGCGGCGACGATGTAGATGGTGAGGAACTCGCCGCTCGGCGCCGCGATGCGCTGCGCGACCCGGAAGAGCTCGGTCACGAGGATCACGGACGTGAGCGACGTGTCCTTCACGAGCGAGATGAAGGTGTTCGACAGCGGCGGCACCGATACGCGAGCGGCCTGCGGCAGCACGATGCGCCAGAGCGACTGGCCGCGCGACATGCCCACCATCGCCGCCGCCTCCCACTGACCCCGGGGGATCGAGAGGATCGCCGCGCGGATGATCTCGGCAGCGTAGCCGCCGACGTTCATCGACAGCGCGATGATGGCGCTCGGCCATGGGTCGAGGATGATGCCGATCTGCGGCATGCCGTAGAAGATCACGAAGAGCTGCACGAGCATGGGCGTTCCGCGGATCACCGAGATGTAGGCGCGCGCCAGCCCCGAGAGCCACGTGACGCCGGAGATGCGCGCGAGCGCGAGGGCGATCGCGATGACCAGGCCGACCGTGAAGGATGCGAGCGTCAGCGGGATCGTGCCGGTGATGGCGCCGAGGGCGATCGGCCCGATCGACTCGAGGATGAGCTCCCAGTTCACGCGGCGAGCCTACGGCGTCACGGCACGCGCCGACGCGGCCCCGGCTGGTGCCGGGGCCGCGGGAGCGATGCGGGAGGCCGTCACGGCTGCGAGACGTCCTCGCCGAAGTAGCGCTCGGAGATCTCGGTGAGGGTGCCGTCGGCGGCGAGCGCGGCGAGCGCCTCGTCGACCGCGGTCACGAGCGACTCGCTGCCGGCACGGAACGCGAGCGCGTTCTCGCTCGTCTCCTCGGTCTCGGCGACGTCGACGAGGCCGGTCTCGCCGCCCTGCGACTGCACGTAGTCGAGGTAGGTGAGGCGGTCGTTGATCGTCGCGTCGACGCGGCCCTGCCGCAGCAGCTCGGCCGCCTGGGCGAAGCCCTCGACCTCCTCGACGTCGGCGCCCGCCTCGGTCGCGATCTCGGCCCAGTTGCTCGTCAGCGACTGCGCGCTCGTGCGACCCGTGAGGTCCTCGAACGACTCGATGTCGCTGCCCTCGGCGACGATCAGCACGCCGGGCGAGTACGTGTACGGCTCGCTGAAGAGGTAGCGCTCGAGGCGCTCGGGGGTGATCGAGACCTGGTTGGCGATGACGTCGACGCGGCCGGCGTCGAGCGCCGCGAAGATCGCGTCCCAGGGCGTCTCGACGAACTCCGCCTCGACGCCGAGCTCCTCCGCGACGGCGGTGATGATGTCGACGTCGTAGCCGGTCAGCTCGCCCGTGCCGCCCTCGCGGAACGAGAACGGCGAGTACGTGCCCTCGGTGCCCACGACGAGGACGCCGGCCTCCTGCACCTGCTCGATCGTCAGGCCGGTCGACGACTCACCGCTCGCGGCGGGCTCAGCGCTCGAGGCTGGCTGGCCGCTGGCGCAGCCGGCGAGGGCGACGGAGGCGGCGGCGATGGCCGCGACGGGGGCGAGCCGGGACAGGATCGTGCGGGGACGAGGCATGAGCGCTCCTTCTTGGGGGTATTGACCCATCCTAGAACGAGCGAGGCCGCCCGGGTGTTCCCGGGCGGCCTCGTGACGATCCGTGACGGATCACTCCAGGTAGTCGCGCAGCTGCTGCGACCGCGACGGGTGGCGCAGCTTGGCCATCG
>JBAZPY010000162.1:0-4617 GCA_041645515.1 Agrococcus sp. | reverse complement strand
CGCCGGCGCCGCCTCGGTGCCGCTCGCCGGTGCGGTCGCCGGCGGCCCCGCCGCCGCCGCCATGCTGCTCACCCTCGGCGGCGCGATGGCGCTGCGCTTCGTGCGCGCGCCGACCGCGCTCGACATCGCCGGGCAGCTCGTGCTGCTCGCCTCCGCCTGGCTCGCCGTCACCGGCGCGTACCAGGTCGTGCCCGGGCTCGACACGACGGCGCACCTGGGCACCGGGGCCGTGCTCGCGCTGCTCGCGCGGACCGTGCTGCTGCGGCTCGGCCTGCTGCCGGTCGCGCCCTCGCGCAGGGCGGCCGCCGCGCGCATCCTGCACACGGTGAGCGCCGTCGTGCTGCTCGGGCTGCTGTGGGAGCTCGGCGAGTGGGCGGGCCACGCGTGGTTGTCGCCCGAGATCGGCGTGGGCTACGAGGACACGCTCGTCGACCTCGCGGCCGACGGCGCGGGCGCGCTGCTCGCGGCGCTGCTCGCCGAGCGGGTGGCCGCCCGCGAGCCGCTCCTCGACGACGCGCCCCGCAGCTGAGGTCAGAGCGTTCGGGCCCGCGCGACCGCGTCGGGCAGCGCGCGCAGCAGCGCGTCGACGTCCTCCGCCGTCGTCGTGCGCCCGAGCGAGAGCCGCAGCGGCGCGACGCCCGTCACGCCGCAGGCCCGCACGACGTGCGACTCGCGGGCGACGCCCGCAGAGCACGCGGAGCCGTTCGAGACCGCGAAGCCCGCCTCGTCGAGCAGGAACTGCAGCGACTCGCCGTCGGCGCCCTCCACCACCAGGTGGGCGATGTGGGGCAGCCGGTCGTCGGCCGCCAGCACGCGCACGCCCGGCAGGCCGGCGGCGAGCCGCAGGATGCGGTCGGTCAGGTCGCGCAGCCGCGCCGACTCGGCGTCGAGCTCGGCGACCGCCTCCTCGGCGGCGAGCGCGAACAACGAGGCCCCGAGCGCGTCCTGCGTGCCCGAGCGCAGCCCGCGCTGCTGCCCGCCGCCGTGGTGCAGCGCCTCGAGCCGCGCGTCACGGCGCACGACGAGCGCCCCGATGCCGTGCGGCCCGCCCAGCTTGTGGCTCGCGACGCTCATGAGCGACGCGCCCGTGTCGGCGAACCGCAGCGGCACGTGCCCGAACGCGCCCACGGCGTCGAGGTGCAGCGGCACGCCCGCGCTCGCCGACGCGGCCGCGACGGCTTCGACCGGCTGCGTGGAGCCGAGCTCGTTGCTCGCCACGAGCACCGTCGCGACGGCCGCCCCGCCCGCGAGCGCCGCCGCGTACGCCGCCGCGTCGGTCACGGCGCTGCCGTCGACCCCCACCCAGCGCACCGTCGCGCCCTGGCGCTCGAGCCACTGGACGGCGTCGAGCGTCGCGTGGTGCTCGGCGACGGGCACGACGAGCGCGCCGCTCGCACCCGCGCCGCGCGCCCACCACGCGCCCTTCAGCGCGAGGTTGATCGACTCGGTGCCGCCGGAGGTGTAGACCACCTCGGTCGGATGCGCGCCGAGCGTCGCCGCGAGCCGCTCGCGGGCGTCCTCGAGCACGGCCCTCGCCCGCTGACCGGCCCGGTGCGTCGACGCGGGGTTCGCGAGCGGCTCGGCAGCCGCCATCGCCCGCCGCACCGAGTCGCGCACGGGGGTCGCCGCGGCGTGGTCGAAGAGCCGCGGCTCGGAGGACCGGTCATCGCGCTGGCGCATCTCCCCTACATTAGAGCGCGTGGTGGAGGCAGCGGAGCGAGCGAGCGGCATCCACCGCACCCCGACCGGCCACAGCCTCACCGTCTGGTCGCGGCACGCGACGGCCATGGAGCTGCGCATCTTCGACCGCGACGATCCCGACTGGCTGCTGCAGTCGCTGCCGATGGCCCGCGACGGCGACGGCTTCACGATCGACACCCCGCTGCTCGAGGTCGGCACGCCCTTCGCGGTCGGCGTCGACGGACCGGAGGGTCCCGGCCACGCCTTCGACCCGCGACGCCACGCCGTGCCCCCGAACGCTCGCGGCATCGTGCGCACCCCGCACGGCCAGCACCGCGCGACCGTCGTCGATCCCGGCTTCGACTGGGGCGGCGTCACTCGGCCCGCGGTGCCGCTCGACCGGCAGGTCATCTACGAGGCGCACGTCAAGGGGCTCACCAAGCTCAGCCCGCACATGCCCGCCGAGCTGCGCGGCACGTACGCGGGCCTCGCGCATCCCTCCACGATCAGCTACCTGCGCGACCTCGGCGTCACGACCGTGCAGCTGCTGCCGATCCACCTGTTCGTCTCGGAGCAGCGGCTCATCCAGCAGGGACGCGTCAACTACTGGGGCTACAACACGCTCAACTGGTTCGCGCCGCACGCGGCGTACGCCTCCCGCGGCGCCCGCTTCGACGGCACCGGCGGGGTGCTGCGCGAGGTGAAGGGCATGGTGCGGCTGCTGCACGAGGCGGGGCTGCAGGTGTTCCTCGACGTCGTCTACAACCACACGTCCGAGGAGGGCGCGGGCGGTCCGCCGTCGAGCCTGCGGCTGATCGACAACGCCTCCTACTACCGGATCGGGCCCGACGGCGGGTACATCGACTGGACCGGCTGCGGCAACACCGTCGACTTCTCCGTGCCGGCCGCGCAGCAGCTCGTGCTCGACTCGCTGCGCTACTGGCACGAGGAGGTGCAGATCGACGGCTTCCGCTTCGACCTCGCCCCCGTGCTGGGCCGCGGCACCGACGGCGCCTTCGACCCGCGGCATCCGCTGCTGCAGCGCATCCTGACCGACCCGCAGCTGGCCGGCGCGACCATGATCGCCGAGCCGTGGGACCTGGGTCCTGACGGCTGGCAGACCGGGCGATTCCCGATCGGCTTCAGCGAGTGGAACGATCACTTCCGCGACACCGCGCGGCAGTTCTGGCTCAGCGACTACCGCTCGTTCCGGCAGGGCGGGCATGGCTCGACGGGCGTCGGCCCGCTCGCGCACGCGGTCTCCGGCTCGGAAGGCGTGTTCCACTCCGAGCGCGGTCCGCTCGAGAGCGTCAACCTCGTGACCGCGCACGACGGCTTCACGCTCACCGACCTCACCCGCTACGAGCAGAAGCACAACGAGGGCAACGGCGAGGACAACCGCGACGGCACCGACGGCAACCGCTCGTACAACCACGGCGTCGAAGGCCGCACCGACGACATCGCCATCGACATCGACCGGCGCAAGTCGATGCGCAACCTGCTCGGCACGCTGCTGGTCTCAGCCGGGGTGCCCATGATCACGATGGGCGATGAGTTCGGCCGCACTCAGCGAGGCAACAACAACGCCTACTCCCAGGACACGGCGCTGACGTGGATGCGCTGGGACCGGAAGGACTGGCAAGAAGCGTTCCTCGAGCAGACGCGCAGCCTGCTGCGGCTGCGGCGCGAGCACCCGGCGCTGCGGCCGCGCGAGTACGGGCAGGGCGGGCAGCGCGTGGCCGGCTCGTCGCAGCTCGACTGGTACAACGCCGCGGGGCTGCGCATGACGATCGACGACTGGGACCACTCACACGACCGGACCATGCAGATGCTCGCGGAGTCGACGCCCGTCGAGGAGGCCTACTCGCGCGTGCTGGTGATCTTCCACGGCTCGCCGCGCGACACACTCGTGACGCTCCCAGAGGCCGACGGCGCGGTCGAGTACAAGCTGCTGTGGGACTCCGCCGCCGACCACCCGGGCGAGGAGCGCGCGTCGCCTGGCGCCCAGGTGCCGCTGATGGCGATGAGCATGCGCGTCTATCACGTGCGGGGAGAGCCGAGCCGGGGAGCCCCGGAGCCGACGGTGGTGCGCCTCCGCACGCCGCCGTCGCCGCCGACGCCCGATCAGCCCTTGGCGTAGGCGACGAGGCCGAGCTCGGCGCCGGAAGCGAGCATTGAGTGCTTCGGCACCACGCGCACCGTGTAGCCGAATGTGCCGGCCGCCGACAACGGGATGGCGGCCTCGAAGCGGTGGCTCTCCCCCTCGACGGCGATCGGCTCGAGCGCGAAGTGGCGCGAGTGGCGCAGGTCGCCGTCCTCGGTGATGCTGCCCGCGACGACCTCGACGGTCACGTCCTGCTCCGTGAGCGAGCCGAGATCGACGAACGTGCGCACGCGCACGCTGTCGCCGACGGTCGGCGGGGTGTCGACCCCGTCGATCTCGACGTGCCGCACCTCGATCCCCCCGAACTCGTCACGCATCCGCCGAGTCCATGCCGCGAGGTCGCGGCCCGCCGCAGCGCCGTCAGCCGAGGCGACCGCGGCCGCCCGCGCCGCAGGTGTGTAGAGACGGGTGACGTACTCGGCGAGCATGCGCTCGGCCGACAGCTCGGGGCTCAGTGTGGCCAGCGTGTGCCGGATCGAGGCGATCCAGGCGAGCGGCAGCCCGCGGTCGTCGCGGTCGTAGAAGCGCGGGGCGACCTGCCGCTCGATCAGCTCATAGAGGGCGCTCGCCTCGAACGCGTCGCGCTGCGCCGCATCCATCTGCTCGTGCCCCGATGGGATCGCCCAGCCGTTCTTGCCGTCGAAGTACTCCTCCCACCAGCCGTCGAGGATCGACAGGTTGAGGGAGCCGTTGAGCGCCGCCTTCATGCCGCTCGTGCCGCACGCCTCGAGCGGGCGCAACGGGTTGTTGAGCCACACGTCGCAGCCCGGGTA
>JBAZPY010000161.1:0-4647 GCA_041645515.1 Agrococcus sp. | reverse complement strand
GGATGGGGGTGCCGTAGGGCGACTCGGTCGGGTTGCCGAGCAGCGCGAGCAGCCGGCGCTCGACCTGCTCGCTCATCACGTGCTCCCAGCGGCAGGCTTCGTCGTGCACGAGGCTCCAGTCGAGCCCGATGACGTCGGCGAGCAGTCGCTCGGCGAGGCGGTGCTTGCGCAGCACCTGCGTCGCGAGCACACGGCCCTCCTCGGTGAGGTCGAGGTGGCGGTCGGCCGCGACGATCACCAGGCCGTCGCGCTGCATGCGGTTGATGGTCTGCGAGACCGTGGGGCCCGAGTGGTTGAGGCGCTCGGAGATGCGAGCGCGCAACGGCGTGATGCCCTCCTCCTCGAGATCGAGGATGGTGCGGAGGTACATCTCTGTCGTATCGACGAGATCTGTCACCCGCAGCTCCTGCTCTCTGTGCCCGCCCGACCCGGCCGTCCGACCTGGCCTCCACCCTATTGTTCCCGCGCTCGTAGGATCGTCTGCGTGAGCGACATCGTCATCCCCAATGACCTCCTGCCCGTCGACGGCCGTTTCGGCTGCGGACCCTCCAAGGTGCGACCGGAGCAGGTGGCTCGCCTGCAGGCGAGCCTCGACCTGCTCGGCACCAGCCACCGGCAGGCGCCGGTGAAGTCGCTCGTGCGCTCGGTGCGCGAGGGCCTCGGGCAGCTGTTCTCGCTGCCGGAGGGCTACGAGGTGCTGCTCGGCAACGGCGGCTCGACGGCGTTCTGGGACGCGGCCGCATTCGGCCTCATCGAGCGCCGCTCGCACCACCTCGCGTTCGGCGAGTTCGGCGCCAAGTTCGGCAAGGCCGCCGGGGCGCCGTGGCTCGAGGCGCCGAGCATCGCCTCGGCCGACCCCGGCTCGCGCCCGGAGCTGACGGCGGTCGACGGCGTCGACGTCGTCGCCTACCCGCACAACGAGACGTCGACCGGCGTCTTCCACCCGGTCGTGCGAGCCCGGGTGAACGGAGCCCAGGCGGATGCGCTCACGGTCGTCGACGCGACGAGCGCGGCGGGCGGCCTGGCCGTCGACGTGGCCGAGACCGACGTCTACTACTTCGCGCCGCAGAAGAACTTCGCCGCCGACGGCGGCCTGTGGCTCGCGGTCGTCTCCCCCGCCGCGATCGAGCGCATCGAGCGGATCGCCGCGTCCGACCGCTACATCCCCGAGTTCCTGTCGCTGCAGCAGGCGGTCGTGAACTCCCGCCTCGACCAGACGCTCAACACGCCCGCGCTCGCGACGCTGCTGCTGCTCGACGAGCAGGTGCAGTGGATGCTCGGGCAGGGCGGCCTCGACGCCATGGCCGCGCGCACGGCCGAGTCGGCGGCGACGCTCTACGCGTGGGCCGAGGGCCGCGCCGAGGCCACGCCGTTCGTCGCCGACCCGGCCCACCGCTCGAACGTCGTCGTGACGATCGACTTCGACGAGTCCGTCGACGCGGCCGCCCTCGCGAAGTCGCTGCGCGCCAACGGCGTCGTCGACACGGAGCCCTACCGCAAGCTCGGCCGCAACCAGCTGCGGGTGGCCACGTTCGCGGCGATCGACCCGAGCGACGTAGCGCAGCTCACCCGCAGCCTGGACTTCCTGCTCGACGGCTGACGGAGTGCTCCGATATCCTCTGATATCGGAGGTGGCAGGGTGTCCGGCACGGCGATCAGGGAGCTGCGACAACGCGCTGGGCTGACCCAGCGAGAGCTCGCTGAGCTCTCCGGTGTCGCCCAGCCGAACATCGCGGCCTACGAGAACGGCTCGCGTCGACCGTCGGCCGCGATGTTGGAGCGGCTGACCGCAGCCGCGAAGCCTCGCCCGTCGTCCGCGCTCGCCGACCATCGGTCGGAGGTCGAGGCGCTGCTCCGTGATCACCGGGCGCTCGGCGCGAAGGTCTTCGGCTCGGTCGCGAGGAACGAGGACCGCCCGGGCAGCGACCTCGATCTCCTGGTTACGTTCCGCTCAGACGCGTCACTGTTCGACCAGATCGATCTCGCATACGACTTGGAACGCCTACTCGGAGTGCATGTCGACGTCGTGAGCGAGGGTGGCCTGACCGAGCGACACGCGGAGATCCGTGCGGAGGCGCGCCCGCTATGACGGTGGACCACGACGCCGACCGGCGTCGGCAGCAGACCCTCACGGACATCCTGGACTTCTCAGCCACCGCCGCACGGCTAGTGGCGCGGGGTCGAGCCGCGTATGACGCGGACGAGATGCTTCGGCTGGCTGCCGAGGCCATCCTCCACCGGATCGGCGAAGCCGTGGCACGCCTGGATCGCCGGTTCACGGAGGCGCACCCCACGGTCCGATGGCGTCAGATGAAGAGCGTGCGCAACGTGGTCGCGCACGAGTACCACCTCGTCGACTACGGGATCCTCTGGAATGTGCTGGAGACCGACTTGCCGCGGGAAGCTGCTGCGGTCGCGCGGATCGTCGACGCGGAGCGCTAGTCCCGAGCCGTGTCGCTCTCGGCGACCTCGCCCCAGCCGTCGGCCTGGTCGTCCTCGTCGTCCTCGTCCTCGTCCACGAAGTCGTCGTCGAAGTCGTCCTCGAGGTCGGACTCCAGATCGGACTCGAGGTCCGGCTCGAGCTCCTCGTCGTCCTCGCCGGCGGCCTCCTTGGCCGCGAGGTAGTCGGCGAGCCGCTCCGACCAGGGCACCCACGCGGGCGCGAGGAGCGAGCCGTCGCCGGGCAGCAGCGCCACCTCGAGCACGGTCGGCCCGCCCTCGACGCCGCGCGAGAGCAGCACCGTCCAGGTCCAGTCGGGGTAGCCGGGCAGCGTCGACGCGTGACGGATCGCCAGCACCTGCGCCTGGTCGCCGTGGCCGCCCTCGAGCAGCGCGTCGAGCACGTGACCGACGGAGCCGCGCGGCGTCACCTCGTGCAGCGCGGCGGCGGCCAGCTCGAGCTCCTCGACGGTCGGCGTCGCCGGCACCGGCTGGGGCGCCGGCTCAGCAGATGAAGAGTCGGGCTCGGCCTGCGGCTGAGCGTCGACTGCGTCCTGCAGCTCTGCGTCCACAGATACGGACGCCTCGTCGACGACCTCCGCCTGCGCCGCCTCGGCGGCCTCGGCGGACTCAGGCGTCGAGGTCATCGGCGACCTTCCGCAGCATCTGGGCGACCGTCGAGCCGTGGGCGGCGCTCGGGTAGCGACCGCGGCGCAGGTCGTTGCCGATGGTGTCGAGCAGGCGCACGAGGTCCTCGACGATGATCGCCATGTCCTCGGTGTCACGGCGCTGCGCACGCACGGCGGTCGGCCCCCCGACCATCCGCAGCGAGAGGGCCTGCGGGCCGCGACGGCCCTCGGCGATGCCGTACTCGACCTTCGCGCCGGGCTTGATCTGCACGTCGTCGGGCACCGCCGAGGCGTGCAGGAACACTTCCACGCCGTCGTCGCCGGCGATGAAGCCGAAGCCCTTGGCGTCGTCGAAGAACTTCACCCTGCCGGTCGGCATGGCACCCTCCTGCGCTGTGCATGGCGCGGCGCCCTGCCGCACGGCTCCAGCGTAGTGCGCGGCGTGCTGAGCCCCGACCGGGGATATCCTGGTCGGATGCCGAAGGCCAGCAGGAACCCGACGCAGCGGCCCAGGTCGCGCGAGCGCTCCACGACGGACCGCGCGACCGAGCCGCGCAGCAACAGGGACGTCGCCGAGCGCATCCTCTCGATCGCCGTCGTCGCCTTCGTCGCGCTCGCCGTGCTCGGGTTCGCGGTGACGATGCTGCACATCGGTCTGCGCGACACCGTGCCGCTGTTCGCCGCGGTGGCGTGGCAGTACGCCTACTGGCTGCCGCTGCTCGCGCTGCCGGCCGCCATCGTCTGCCTCGTCGCACTGGTGCTCGTCAGCGCGGCCGGCAAGGCGCGCGCGCGCCGATGAACGTCGTCGAGCTCGCCGCCCGCATCCAAGCGATGCCGGACGACGCGCTCGACCGCCTCGTCGTCGAGCGGCAGGTGCCTGCGCAGCTCGGCTCGACCTTCGACCTCGCCGAGCACCTGCTGACGGATGCGTCGATCGCGCAGGCGCTCGGATGGCGGACGGCGGCTGAGCTCGCCGGGCTCGCCGCCGGCACGTCGACGCCGCGGCTCGACGCGCTGCTGCTCGGTGTGGACGGCGTCGCGGTGCCGCAGGTGCGGGCCCTCGCCGCGGAGGCGGATGCCGCGGTGCCGAATGCGGCGGCGGCGCCGGTAGAGAGCGCGATCGCCCCGCAGATGGCCATCGACGAGGCGATCAAGGTGTCGGAGCTCGTGCACCGCATCGCCGACGCGCCGATCACCCTCCGCAGCCGCTCGCAGCTGCCCGCCGCGACCGCCCGCGCCCTCGCCGCCGCGGTCGACGCCGAGCCCGGGCAGCTCGAGGAGCGGCTGGAGCCCGCCATGCTCGCAGGCGTCATCGACCGCCACGACGGCCGGCTGCGCGCGACCGTCGACGCCGACGCCTGGCTCGCCTCCCCCGTGCCCGACCGCTGGTTCGCGCTCGCGAGCGCGTGGCTCGCGGCCACGCCCGACGTCGACGCGGTCGCCGGGTTCTCGCGCTCCCAGTTCCCGCTCGCCGACGCCGCCGTGCTCGCGGAGCGGGAGCGCCAGCACCGGCAGGCGGAGCGGCTCGGGCTCGCGCACCGCGGCACGCTCACGACGCTCGCCGCCGACCTGCGCCGCG
>JBAZPY010000160.1:0-4655 GCA_041645515.1 Agrococcus sp. | reverse complement strand
GATGACGCGGCTGCCCGTCATCGGCGTGCCGGTGCCGCTCGAGCGGCTCGACGGCCTCGACAGCCTCCTCTCCATCGTGCAGATGCCCGCCGGCATCCCGGTCGCCACCGTCTCGATCGGCGGCGCGCGCAACGCCGGGATCCTGGCGGCGCGCATCCTCGGCACGAGCGACGCCGACGTCGCGTCGCGCCTCGACGCCTTCGCGGCCGACCTCGAGCAGCAGGTCGCCGCCAAGGCGCGGGCGTTGCGCGACCGCGTGGACGCGGGCGCATGACGCTGTTGGAAGCCGGCACGCTCATCCGCCACCCCGAGCCCAGCCGGCCCGAGGTGATGCAGCGCCGCGGTTGGTGGCTCGTGGTGCTCGGCTTCCTCCTGCCCGGCAGCGCCCAGGTGCTCGCGGGCAACCGGCGGCTGGGCCGCTTCGGCATCGCCGCGACCATCGTGCTCGTCGCGCTGCTGCTGCTCGCAGCCATCGGCTGGTTCGCATGGCGCAGCGTGCTCCTCACCCTCCTCGCGAACTCCGTCGGCCTGCTCGTGGTCGAGGCGCTCCTCATCGGCTACGCGATCCTGTGGCTCGTGCTGGGCTTCGACACCCTCCGGCTCGCGCGGCTGCCGAGCGTCGAGGGGCGCGCGAAGGCCGGCATCGCCGCCCTGTCGATCCTCGTGACCGTCGCCCCCGCGGCGCTCGCGGGCTACGGCGCCACGGTCGTCGACGCCTCCCGCGGCCTGGTCTCCGACCTGTTCGACTTCGCCAGGCCCGCCGTCGAGCCGATCGACGGCCGCTACACGTTCCTGCTCCTCGGCGGTGACGCCGGCGACGACCGCGAGGGCATGCGCGCCGACTCGATGACCGTCGTGACCGTCAACGCCGAGACCGGCGCGGCGACCATGATCGGCGTGCCCCGCAACCTGCGCAACGCGCCCTTCTCGCCCGACTCGCCGCTCTGGGGTCCGTGGCCGAACGGCTTCATCTGCGAGTCGAGCGACTGCCTGCTCAACGGCACCTACACCTACGGCGAGGCGAACCCGGAGCTCTACCCCGACGCGCTCGCGAGCGGGTCGAGCCCCGGCATCGAGGCGACGAGGGACGCGGTGGAGGGCGTGACGGGGCTCGAGCTGCAGTTCTTCGTGCTGGTCGACATGCAGGGGTTCGCGGACCTCGTGGATGCGCTCGGCGGCGTCGAGCTCGAGGTCACGGAACGGGTGCCGATCGCCATCGAGGGCGGGCCGGTCGAGGAGTGGATCGAGCCGGGCGTGCAGCGCATGGACGGCTACCGCGCGCTCTGGTACGCCCGCAGCCGCGCGGGCTCCTCGGACTACGCGCGCATGGAGAGGCAGCGGCAGGTGCAGGAGGCGGTCATCTCGCAGTTCACGCCGCAGACGCTGCTGACGAAGTACTCGGAGCTGTCGGCCGCGGGTCAGGACATGGTGCAGACGGACGTGCCGCAGGCCATGATCGGCTCGCTGTCGGAGCTCGCGCTGCAGACCAGGCAGCTGCCGATCACGAACCTCGAGCTCGTGCCCGACTCGGGCGTGGACACGGGCGACCCCGACTTCGAGCAGATCCACGCGATGGTGCAGGCCGCGCTCGCGGAGGCCGATGCGATCACGCCGCCGACGGAGACGCCCGCCCCATAGCGCTGCTGCACCGATCTGCGGGTGCGGGAGCCGAGCACCCGCCGATCCGTACCGGGACTCTCGCGGCCGCGCGGGCTGCTGCACCGATACGCGGGTGCCGGGGGCTCGCACCCGCCGATGCGTACCGGGGACCCGCCGGGCGGGCTCGGGCGGTCAGCTGCCGTGCTGCTCGAGCAGATCGCGCGCGATGTCGAGGCCACCGCGGGAGAAGCGGCGGTAGCGCCCGGCGGCGATGCCGCGCAGCACGCGGGGCACCCGCAGCAGCCGCGGGCGCGGGAGCCGCGCGCGGCTGCGCTCGTGCCGGGCCTTCTCGACCAGCACGTCCAGCCGGGCGCCGCTCGCGAGCCCGCGCCGGGCCGCCTCGCTCGCGAGCGACGTCGCCCGCTCCGCCTTGAGCGCGTGCTTGCCGGAGTCCGCCTCCAGCAGCCTGCGGACCTTGTCGGCGACACCCAGCCGACGCACCCCGATCTGGTTGCCGCCGTGCTGCCGGTAGTCGATGGTCGGTTCCGGCACGAACCGCACGCCGTCGCCGAGGGCGGCGCACATCGCGATCCACTCGTCGTGGATCCAGCCGGCCGGGATCGGCAGCGCCGCCACGGCGGCATCGCGCCACATGATGGCGGTCGCGCCGGTGACGAGGTTGCGCCGCAGCAGCGCCTCGACGGCGCGGCCGTCCGCCATCGCCGCGCGCTCCCACGGGGTCATCTCGAGCGAGTCGGCGAGCGTCGCGCCGAGCGGCCGCCCGTCCTCGTCGACGAGCCGCGCGTCGGAGTGCACGAGCGCGACGCCCTCGAGGTGCGGCAGCAGGCGCTCGAGCCGGTCGGGATGCCAGACGTCGTCCTGGTCCGAGAGCGCGACCACGTCGCCGGTCGTCGCGGCGATCGCGTCGGCGAAGTTGCCGGCGACGCCGAGCGCGACCTCGTGGTGACGGATGCGGATGGGCACGTCGGTCTCGGCCGCGACGGCCCGTACGATGTCGAGGGTGCGGTCGGTGGAGGCGTCGTCGCCCACCACGATCTCGGCGACCGGCACCGTCTGGGCGAGGATGCTGCGCAGCTGCTCCTCGATCCACCGCTCGCCCTGATGCGTGCACAGGGCGACGGCGACCCGCGCGCTCACAGCTCCGCGTGCAGTCGCCACACCTGCTGCGCGGCCGCCTCCCACGTGAACGCCCGCGCCCGGTCCTGCGCGTGCAGGCCCAGCCGGGAGCGCTCCGCGTCGTCGCCGAGCAGCCCGGCGAGCGCGGCGGCGAGCTCGTGCGGGCCGCCGTCGACGGGCACGCTCGCATCGCCGGCGATCTCGCGCAGCGAGCGGGTCCCGGGATGCACGGTGACGGTGCCCAGGGCGGCGGCGTCGAGCAGGCTGAGGCCGAGCGCGTCCTGCTCGGCCACGTGCAGGTGCGCGAGCGCCCGCCGGTGCGCGACCGCGAGGTCCGTCTCGCCCAGGTCGCCGAGCATCACGAGCCGGCCGGGACGCAGCCCCGCCTCGACGGCCATCGCCGCGAGCGTGGCCTCGCCCCACTGCACGGGGCCCGCGACGACGACGCGCAGATCCGGCATCGACGGGCTCGCGACGGTCTCGATGAGCGCCTCCGCCTGCCCGCGCGCGCCGGGCGCGGTGATCGCCAGCACGTACTCGTCGGGCAGCGCGAGGGTGCTCGTCGCGCCCTCGTCGGCGGGCAGCGAGAACGCGGCCACGGGCGCCGGATGCACGACGCGCACGCGGTCGCCGACGTCGTGCAGCAGCTGCAGGTCCTCCGCGACCGCCGTGGTCGGCGCCACGATGCCGTCGGCGCGGCGGAGCGCACGCCGGAGCGCCCGGTCGAACCAGCGCTGCTTGCGCTCGGACCGGTCCGAGAGCGACTGCAGTCCGTGCACCGTGACGGTCACCTGGTCGCCCGCCTCGCGCTCGCGGGCGAGCGGCGCGAGCAGGCTCGTCCCGTGCACGAGCCCGTGCACGGGCAGCGTCGTGAGCGAGTGCAGCCACGCCTGCCGCAGCTCGCGCGCGGGCATCGCCGTCTGCCGCAGGTCGGCGAGACCGGGGAGCAGGTCGCGGATGCGTGCGGCGCGGCTGTCGCTGACGCTCGCCGACAGCGCGGCGACGTCGAAGCCCTCCGGCGCCGTTGCCGTGAGGGCGTGCGTCAGCGCGGCCGAGTAGCGGCCGACGGTGGTGGGGCTGCGCTCGCCGACCTCGTCGAGCACGACCGTGAGCCTGCCGGTCACAGCGCCGCCCGCTCCTTGAGCGGCTCCCACCAGCCGCGGTGGTCGCGGTACCACTGCACGACCTCGGCGAGCCCCTGCTCGAACGGCACGTGGGGTGCGTAGCCCAGCTCGTCGGAGATCTTCGCGATGTCGACCGAGTACCGGCGGTCGTGGCCCTTGCGGTCATCGACCGGCTCGACCGCCGACCAGTCGCGCCCGGTCGCGTCGAGCAGCAGCTCGGTCAGCCGCCGGTTCGTCAGCTCGGTGCCGCCGCCGATGTTGTACACCTCGCCCGGGCGGCCGCCGGTGAGCACGAGCGCGATGCCGCGGCAGTGGTCGTCGACGTGCAGCCAGTCGCGCACGTGCTCGCCGTCGCCGTAGAGCGGCACGTTCAGCCCGTCGATGAGGTTCGTGACGAACAGCGGCACGAGCTTCTCGGGGAAGTGGAATGGGCCGTAGTTGTTCGAGCAGCGCGTGATGCGCACGTCGAGGCCGTGCGTGCGGTGGTAGGAGCGCGCGAGCAGGTCGCTGCCCGCCTTCGACGCGGAGTAGGGGCTGTTCGGCTCGAGCGGGCTCTGCTCGTCCCACGACCCCTCGTCGATCGAGCCGTACACCTCGTCGGTTGACACGTGCACGAAGCGGCGCACGTCGTGCCGCAGCGCCGCGTCGAGCAGGCGCTGGGTGCCGACCACGTTGGTCTCGACGAACACGGAGGCGTCGCGCACCGACCGGTCGACATGGCTCTCGGCCGCGAAGTGCACGACGGCGTCGATGCCCGGCATGATGCGGTCGAGCAGTCCGATGTCGCGGATGTCG
>JBAZPY010000159.1:0-4658 GCA_041645515.1 Agrococcus sp. | reverse complement strand
GTCGTGCAGGGCTGACGGTCAGCTGAGCTGCGTGCGCTCCACCCAGTCGAGGTACTCGTCGGTGACGGTGCCGGTCACGTACTCGCCGGTGAAGCACGACATGTCGAGGCCCTGGACGTCGGAGCCGTCGAGGATGGCGCGCTGCAGGTCCTCGACCTCCTGGTAGACGAGGAAGTCGCTGCGGAGCGCCTCGTTCACCTGCGGGATCGAGCGGCCGGAGGCGATGAGCTCGGCACGCGACGGCATGTTGATGCCGTAGACGTGCGGGTACCGCACCGGCGGGGCGGCCGACGTGAAGGTGACGGAGTTCGAGCCGACGGAGCGCATCATCTCGACGATCTCGCGGCTCGTCGTGCCGCGCACGATCGAGTCGTCGACGACGAGCACGTTCTTGCCGCGGAACTCGCTCTCGAGCGCGTTCAGCTTCTGCTTCACCGACTTCTTGCGCTCCTGCTGCCCGGGCATGATGAAGGTGCGGCCGACGTAGCGGTTCTTGTAGAAGCCCTCGCGGTACTCGATGCCGAGCCGTCGGGCGACCTCCATCGCCGCGGGCCGCGACGAGTCGGGGATGGGCATGACGACGTCGATGTTGCCCGCGGGCGTGTACTTCGCGATCGTGTCGGCGAGCCGCTCGCCCATCCGCAGCCGCGACTCGTACACGTTGATGCCGTTCATCACCGAGTCGGGGCGCGCGAGGTACACGTACTCGAACGAGCACGGCAGGAGCACAGGGGAGTCGTGCGTCTGCGCCGCGGCGAGCGCGCCGTCGGGCGTGATGAAGATCGCCTCGCCGGGCGCGACGTCGCGCTCGACCTGGAAGCCGGAGCCGGTCAGCGCCACCGATTCGCTCGCGACCATCCACTCGGTGCGGCCGCTCTCCGCCACCCGCGAGCCGAGCACGAGCGGGCGGATGCCGAAGGGGTCGCGGAACGCGAGCAGCCCGTGTCCCGCGATGAGCGCGATGACGCCGTACGAGCCCTCGACGCGCTCGTGCACGCGCCGCACCGCGGTGAAGAGCCGGTCGGCGTCGAGGTCGCCGCCCTTGACGAGCGTCTGCAGCTCGGAGCCCAGCACGTTCACGAGCATCTCGGTGTCGCTGCCGGTGTTGACGTGCCGGTGGTCGACGGTCGCGAGCTGGTGCTCGAGCTCGCGCGAGTTCGTGAGGTTGCCGTTGTGCACCAGCACGATGCCGTACGGGGCGTTCACGTAGAACGGCTGCGCCTCGAGCTCGTTGGTGGCCTCCCCGCGCGTCGCGTAGCGCACGTGCCCGAGGCCGAGGTTGCCGAGCAGCGCCCGCATGTCGCGCGTGCGGAACGCCTCGCGGACCTGCCCCTTGGCCTTCTTCACGTGGATCGAGCGCGCCTCGGCGGTGGCGATGCCGGTGGAGTCCTGCCCGCGGTGCTGGAGGAGCGCGAGTGCGTCGTACACCTGCTGGTTGACGCTGGAGTCGGAGACGATGCCGACGATGCCGCACACAGGCGAGCTCCTTCTGTCGCGGGGGGAGGACGCCAGTCTAACGACCGGCGTGTGCCGCGCCGATGCGGCCGACGGAAGCGCCCATCCGCTCACGCGACGTCCAGGCAGCGGGAGCAGAGTGGGGTACATGAGCTTCGACACCGAATCGATCAAGAACCTGCCAGAGCAGAGCCAGGATTGGCCCGGTCGCACGGATGCGCTGCAGCCGGTGCCCGATCACGGCGAGACGAGCTACACGGGCCGCGGCCGGCTCGAGGGCAAGCGCGCCCTCGTCACCGGCGGCGACTCCGGCATCGGCCGTGCCACGGCGATCGCCTTCGCGAAGGAGGGCGCGGATGTCGCGATCGCCTACCTCCCAGAGGAGCAGGACGACGCCGACGAGACGAAGCGTCAGATCGAGGCCGCAGGCCGGAAGGCGGTGCTCGTCCCGACGGACCAGCGCACCGAGCAGGCGAACCTCGAACTCGCGCGGCAGGCGGTCGAGGGCCTCGGCGGGCTCGACATCCTCGTGAACAACGCCGGCTACCAGATGGTGCAGGAGTCGCTCGAGGACATCACCGACGAGCAGCTGCGGCAGACGTTCGAGACGAACATCTTCGCGATGTTCAACCTGACGAAGGCGGTGCTGCCGCACCTCGGCGAGGGCGCGAGCATCATCAACTGCTCGTCGATCCAGGCGTTCGACCCCTCGGAGACGCTCCTCGACTATGCGTCGACGAAGGCCGCGATCAACAACTTCACGGTCAACCTCGCGGCGCAGGTCGGCGAGCGCGGCATCCGCGTGAACGCGGTCGCGCCCGGTCCCATCTGGACGCCGCTGCAGCCGGCGACGAAGCCGAGCGTGAAGGACTTCGGCATGAACGCGCCGCTCGGTCGCCCCGGCCAGCCGATCGAGGTCGCGACCGCCTTCGTCTACCTCGCGAGCGATGAGGCGAGCTACGTGTCGGGCACGGTGCTCGGCGTCACGGGCGGCAAGCCGGTGTTCTGACGCCGGCCTTCCGGGCGCTCAGGCGCGGGCGGAGGTGGACGCGACGAGCGTCCACTCCTCCCATGTCTCGCCCGCCTCGGTGCGGCTGCTGACCAGTCCGAGGCCCTGCGCGAAGCAGAGGTCGGCCCGGCGGTCGAACGGCGTCGCCGAGCCGTCGGGTCCCTCCACCTCGCCGCTGCGCACCTCGGTGAAGCAGAGCACCTCGCGCTGCGTGCCGAGCACCGTCATCTGACCGGCGCCCGCGGTGCGGATGGTGCGGGTCGAGCGCTCGAACTCCGCGAACGGGCCGGTGCCGAGCGGCCCGACGGCGATCGGCTGGGGCTGCGCCCCAGCCGCCTGCAGCTGCGAGGGGCCGGGGATGGTGAAGTCGGCGTCGAACACCGGGTCGAAGGCCTGCCGCCATGCCTGGTTGTACGTCAGCTGCAGCGCCTCGCGGTAGCCGCCGTCCGCATCCGCCTGCGCGTCCGACACGATCGTGACGGGGTCGAAGCGGTCGTCGGCGAACGTGTACTCGTGGGTGAGGCTGAGGTCGACGCCGTCGTCCCGCACGTCCACCACGCGCGAGGTCCGTATCGCGTCCACCTCGAACCCGGTGGAGGTGGTGATGCGGTACTCCCACGTGATGCCGTCGCGGACGTCCCAGTAGCCCGCCGCACTCACCTCGTCGATGCGCTCGAGCTCGTCCGCGGGGAACGTGCTCGAGGGCGAGGGGACGCGCGTCGCGATCGTCGGCGACGTGCCGGTGGCCGGCAGGGTGATCTCGCTCGCGGGCAGGGTGACCGCCTCCAGCCGCGTCGTGGGCGCAGCGCTGCAGCCTGTGACGGCCACGATGGCCCCCACGAGCACCGCCGAGGCCGTCGCTCCGCGACGCGTCGACATCACTGCACCTGCTCGAGCCGGTCGGCGAGCCGGATCGCGAAGTCCCGCAGCGGGCCGTAGCTGACGCTCTCCTCGCGGTCGACAGGGAAGAACGGGACCATGGGCGGCGATGTGCGATACCAGTTCACGTCGAAGCGGGTGCGCGTGCCGCCGTCCGGCGCGGGGCCGAGCGAGACGACGAACGTCGCGGTCCGCACCCCTCGGGTGAGCACGCTGCCGCTCACCGTGCGGCCGTTGAAGACGCCGTCGACGGTGACGGCCGCGCGCGTCGGGTCCGAGGAGCCTGCCTCGGTGCGCACGAGGTCGACGACGCGCTCCGCCGGTGCCGGTGTCGTGACGGCGAAGCCCAGCGCCGACATCCGGTCGTGGATGCTGCCGGTCACCGCTGCCGGGTACCGCGCGTCGGCGGCCGGGCGCGCCGCGGCGGCGGGCCGCTCGACCTCGGCCTCAGAGGCGGCCGACTCCTCGGGCTCATCGTCGGACGGCGCCCCGAGCGGCTGGGCCTCGGCGGGGAGCGGCTCCTCGGGATGCTCCTCGGGTGGCTCGGTCTCGGCGATGAGCGGCTGCTCGGATCCGACGTCGGACGGCGCAGCGTCGGGGAGCCCCGCCGGGATGGCGGCCGGCTCGTCGACGTCAGCGGCGGCCGAGGCAGGCTCGTCGACCCCCAGCCGCCACGGCTGCAGCGGGAGCCGAGCCTCGGTCGCGCCCCGATCGTCGAGGGCCTCTGCCGCCGACGGCTCCAGCAGCTCGTCGAACTGCTCGGCGGGCGGCGCGGTGTCCGCGACCTCTGCCTCGCCCTCCGGTCGCTCGTCCACGTCCTGCGCCCAGCGCTCCAGGTACGCGAAGTCGAAGTCGGGCGCGGGTCGTGCCTCCACGCCCGACGCCGACCGCACGGGGTTCGGGGTGGCCTCGAGCATCGCGGGCTCGCCGCTCGCGCGACCGGACCGCTGCGCCACCACGAGGCAGGCGGCCGCGAGCAGCGCGAGGACGGCCGCGCTCGCCCACCACGCCGGCCACGGCACCCGCGTCGCATCCCAGCTGCCCAGCTCCGCGCCGCGCGGCGTCGCCAGCACGAACGACGCCGGTGACCCGGCGGCGCCGATCTCGGCCGGCGATGCGATCTCCTGATCGATCTCGGAGAGCGTCGCGCCCGAGTCGAGGTCGACCAGCGCGATCCGCGGCGCCGGGCCGCCGATCCCGACCATCAGGGTCTGCGCGGTCGCCCCGTCGGCGACGTCGAACACGGGGCCGGCGGGCTGGTAGCTCGAGGTCGCGTCGAGCGAGGTCGGGTCGAGCAGCAGGAGGCGCTCCTGGT
>JBAZPY010000158.1:0-4659 GCA_041645515.1 Agrococcus sp. | reverse complement strand
CGAGACGTTGACCATGTGTGGTGCCTTCTTCCTGCGGTTGCGCGTCAGCCCTCGAGCTGCGGCCGGAGGTCGTTCTCGTACAGGCCCTCGAGCTCGGTCTGGACCGACGCGAGCGCCTCCTGCACGCCGACGTCAGTGGTGAGGATGCGCTGCAGCGCGGTGGCGAGCGTCAGGTCGCCGCCGGGCAGGAACACGCGCATGTAGTCCTGCGTGCGCGTGCGGGTCTCGAGCTGGTCGACCGCCACCTCGAAGTTCGGGTTCTCGGCGTACAGGGCGCTGGCGTCGGCATCGGAGCGCACCGGCATGTAGCCGGTCTGGCTCGAGAATGCCACGGTGTTCTCGGCGCTCGTCAGGTGGTCGGCGAGCATCGCCGCGGCGAGCTGCTCCTCGGGCGTCGAGGCAGCCGAGATGGCCACGCCTGCGCCGCCGGTGGGCACGACGAGCTGCTGCTCGACGGGGCCGCCGGGGAGGAACGCGACGCCCACCTCGAAGCCGGCCGTCTCGGTGACGCCGCCGAGCGAGCCGGTCGAGCCGATGAACTGGCTGGTCGCGCCGGCCGCGAAGTCATCGGCGGGCGAGCCGCTCGACACGTTGGCCCATCCGTCCTGCACCGCGTCCTGCGCGAACTGCACGGCCTCGACGGTGCCCTCGCTGGTCACCGCGCTGGCATCCCACTCGTCCGACCAGCCGCCGCCGTAGCCCCAGACGAGGTTGTTCATCATCCACGCCGGGTAGTCCTCGGCCGGCGGGAAGCTGAACGCGGTCTCGGTGACGCCCGCCTCGACGAGCGCCTGCGAGTTCGCGCGCACCTCCTCCCAGGTGGTCGGCGCCTCGGTGAGGCCCGCCTGCGCGTAGTGGTCCTTGTTGTAGTAGTAGATCGTCGTCGACCGCGCGTACGGCACGGCGTAGTGCGCCCCCTCGTAGAGGTAGTCGTCGAAGAGCGTGGCGTTGTAGGTGCCGGTGTCGCCACCGGCTGCGGCGAAGGTCTCGTCGAGCGCCAGCAGCGAGTCGTTGACGTAGTTGGTGAACCACGTCGCATCCGACATCACGACGAGGTCACCCACGTCGCCAGAGGTCTGCGCGGTCTGGAAGCGCTGCGAGACCTCCTCGTAGTTCGCGCCGGCGGTGACGATCTCGACCTCGATGCCGGTCTCCTCGGTGAACCCGGCGACGAGCTCCTGCTCGATCTCCTGCGAGCCGCCGGGGTGGTTCGTCCAGAAGCTGATGGAGTCGGCCGGCTCGACCGAGGCCCAGTCGACCGCGGCGGCGTCGTCGGCGTTCGTCGCGCCGACGGCCGGCCCGCAGGCGGTGAGCCCGAGCGCCGCGACGCCGAGCGTCGCGATCGTGGTGGTGACGCGCTTCGCGCGCGTCGAGGGAATGCGGTTGGACATGCTGCTCCTTGGTGAGGGATGGGTGGGGGTCGGGTGGCTCACTTGACGGCGCCCTGCGTCAGTCCGCTGACGATGAAGCGCTGCAGCGCGGCGAACACGATGAGCACGGGCAGGATGACGAGCACCGCGCCGGCCATGAGGTAGCCGTAGCTGCCGGTCTGCCCCTCGATCGACTGGAGGAGGTTCAGGCCGACGGGCAGGGTCATGGTGTCGACGGAGTCGGTGATGATGAGCGGCCACATGAAGCTGTTCCACTCGCCGACGATCGTGACGAGCGCGACGGTCGCGATCGTGGGCGCGGAGACCGGAACGACGATGCGCCAGACTCGCTTCAAGTGTCCCGCGCCGTCGAGCTTGGCCGCCTCGAGCAGGTCCTTCGGCAGCGTCTTGAACTGCTGGCGCAGCAGGAACGTGCCGAACGCCGTGCCGAGGCCGGGCAGGATGATGCCCCACAGGGTGTTCCGCCCGCCGAGCGCCGAGATGGTCATGTAGTTCGGCAGCAGCGCGGCCTCGGGCGGCACCATGAGCGCCACGAGGATCGCGACGAAGACCACGTCCTTGAACCGGAAGTCGACGAAGACGAGCGCGTACGCCGTCGTGATCGCGAGCAGCACCTTGATGGCGGAGCCCACGATCGTGACGACCAGGCTGTTGCGCAGCACCGTGAGGAGCGGCACGACGTCGGCGACGTGGCGGTAGTTGTCGAGCGTGGGCTCCTGCGGCCACAGTGTGGGCTGCGTCGTGATGATCTCCCCCGCCGGCTTGAACGACGCGATGGCCATCCACGCCAGTGGCAGCACGATGACCGCCAGCGCGAGCAGGATCGGCAGGTAGCCGCCGAGCAGCGTCGCGGCGAGGTTGCGGCGCGAGAAGGCCTGCCGCCAGTGGGCGAGGTGGGTGGAGCTCATGCGTAGTGCACCCGCTTCTCGACGAATCGCATCTGGAAGGCGGTGATGGCGAACAGCACGACGAACAGCACCACCGAGATCGCGGCCGCGTAGCCGGCGTTCTGATAGGGCCCGAAGCCCTGCAGGTAGAGCTCGAACACGATGGTGTTGGTGCCGTTGCCCGACGGCGTCATGATCTTGAGGATGTCGAACGCCTGCATCGAGCTGAGGATGGTCGTGACGGTGAGGAAGAAGACGGTGGGCGACAGGAGCGGCAGCGTGAGCTTGAAGAATCGGCGCAGCGCGCCGGCGCGGTCGATCCTCGCCGCCTCGATGAGGTCGCTCGGGATCGACTGCAGGCCGGCGAGGAACACGACGGCGCAGAAGCCGAGGTTCTTCCAGACGTAGACGATGATCACCATGACGAGCGCGAGGTCGCCGTCGAGGTACCACTCCGGCGAGCGCGCGCCGAACGCACGCAGCACGTGCCCGAGCACCCCGAGCTGCGGGTCGAAGATGAAGTTCCACACCATGCCGACGCCCACGCCCGAGAGCACGTAGGGCGAGAAGATCGCGGTGCGGCCCGCGGTGACGCCCGGGATCTTCTGGTCGAGCGCCAGCGCCACGAGCAGCCCGAGCACCATCGACGCCACGACGGTGATGACAGTGAAGGTGATGGTCACGCGCCACATCTCGGCGCCCTGCGGCGACGTGAACAGCCGCACGTAGTTGTCGATTCCGGCGCTCGTCGCGGTCGTGGCCCCCATCCGCCAGTTGAGCGTGGAGTAGTACGCGTTGCTCAGCAGCGGGAAGTAGATGAACGCGGCGATGAGCAGCAGGTTCGGGCCCGCGAAGGCGAGGAAGACGAGGGCATCCCGTCGCCGCTGACGTCGGCGATGCGGGGATGGGGCGGGCACACGCCGAGGCTGTCCGAGCAGAGCGAACCGCACGTGTCCCGCGGGCGACATGCAGGGGTGCTTCGGGTGAACCAAGCGTTCTCTGACAATCCCCCGGCAGGGGTCCCCGCTGTCGGCCGGGACGCGGGTGCTTCGAGGATCCGAGCTGCTGCGCCAGCAGCGATGCTCGTCTCCATCGCTACGCTCGAGGATCTTGGCGTGACCGAGGCCCGATCGGAGGTCGTTGTGGGAGTGATGGACGAGCTGATCGACACACCGGCCGTCGGGCGACTCGGCCAGGTGCTGAGCGACCACGGCGTCACGCCCGTCAAGCTCCGTGATGCGGAGGGGGCGGTCGACGGCAAGAGGCTCCGGCAGCGTGTCGACACCGTCCGCGATGCCCTCCTGGCCGACCTGCCGCCGGAGTACGGCGAGACCGCCGCGGTGGTGCGTGCCGCGTTCGAGGATCAGGAGTTCACCGGCTGGACGCTGTGGCCGGTGTCAGAGGCGGTGGTGGCCCGCGCCCTCGCATCCGGGCTGGATCGCGACTTCGACGACGCCATGGGTGTCCTGTCCGTCCTCACGACGAGGCTGACGGCCGAGTTCGCGATCCGACCCATGCTCAACGCGCGGTTCGAACGTGCCCTCGAGATCGCGAGGCAGTGGACGGGCGACGAGGACGCGGCCGTCCGACGACTCGCGAGCGAGGGCACTCGCTCTCACCTGCAGTGGGGCAAGGGTGTGCCCGCGCTCCGCCAGCGCCCCGGCGCCACCAGGACCATCGTCGACGCGCTGTACCGCGATGAGAGCGAGGACGTGCGTCGCTCCGTCGCGAATCACGTCAACGACCTGAGCCGTGACGACCCCGACCTCGCCGCGGAGATCGTGGGCGGCTGGCTCGATAGCCCTGACGCCAACACTCCCCGCGTTGCCCGGCACGCGCTCCGGACCCTGGTCAAGCAGGGACATCCGAAGGCTCTTGAGCTGATGGGGTTCACCGGCGCGCAGTTCGAGGTCGACGGGCCAACCATCGCCTCGCT
The DNA here is from genome assembly GCA_041645515.1 of Agrococcus sp. Lineage (GTDB taxonomy): Bacteria > Actinomycetota > Actinomycetes > Actinomycetales > Microbacteriaceae > Agrococcus. The sequence continues at coordinate 445 of JBAZPY010000158.1, read as the reverse complement.
CGAGGTTCCGTTGGGCGATGCGGTCCGCTTCACTGCGCACGTCACCAACACCTGCCCCGAGACCGCCCGGGCCGCGATCGACTTCGTGCTGCACTTCCGCAAGGCGCGCGGCGCCCTGGCGCCCAAGGTCTTCAAGGTCGGATCCCGCACGATCGAACCGGGCGAGACCGTCGACATCGCGAAGTCGTACTCGTTCCGGCCCCGGACGACCCGTACCTTCAACCCCGGCGAGCACGTGATCGAGCTGCAGGTCAACGGGCGCACGTTCGGCCGCGGCGCGTTCCGGCTCGTCGCGCGGGAAGGGACGCCGTGAGCGATGCCCCCCTCCCCTCCGATGAGGCTGCGGCGCCGACAGCTCGCCTCGACCGCCCAGGGGCCGACCTCGGGCACGTGCTCGAGCCGCCACGCCGAGCTCGGCGGGGCGAGGGGCACCGTGCGTGCCCAC
>JBAZPY010000157.1:0-4666 GCA_041645515.1 Agrococcus sp. | reverse complement strand
CGTCGAGCTCGGGGACGCCGTCATCGTGCTCGCCGCACGCGCACCCCTGCGTGCCGTGCTCCATCGGGCGCTGGTCGACCGCCTCGTCGCGCGAGCGGTGGATCTCGATTCCGGCCATGGCTGCTCCTGCATCTGTCGTTGCGATGGTTCTTGTGCCCCGAAGTTTATTACGCTTGATCCCGTGGATAATCCTTCACAGACCGAGCCGACGCGCAGCCTGCCTCGGCGGACGGCATCGACGGGCCGCCGGCACTCCTCGACGCGCGAGATGCTCCTGCGCATGGTCGAGGCGCAGTCTGCGCCAATCTCGACGGCCGCGCTCGCGCAGGCGGCCGGGCTCCACGAGAACACGGTGCGCACGCACCTGGAGCAGCTTGTCGCGGACGGGTACCTCGTCCGCGAGCGACAGGCGGCAACCCGCCGAGGACGACCCGCGTGGCTGTGGCGACCCGTCGCGCAGGACTCGGCCTCGCCGTACGCGGCGCTCGCGGGCGTCCTCGCCGACACGCTCGCCCGCACGAGCGCCGACCCGGTGGCGGACGCACGCGGCGCAGGGCGCGAATGGGGGCGCGAGATCGCGATCGGACGCCCGACGGCGACGGATGCCGCCTCCGCTCGTCACTCGGTCATCGAAGCCATGCGCGACCAAGGCTTCGCGCCGCACGACACGGGCGACGCGGTGCTGCTTCGGCGTTGCCCGCTCTTCGAGGCGGCGGCCGAGCATCCGGCCGTGGTCTGCTCGGTGCACCTGGGCATCATCGACGGCGTGCTCGAGTCGATCGGACGCGACGGCGACCCCGACCTGATCCCCTTCACGGGACCGGGCGAGTGCACCCTGCACGTGCGAGCGTCGTCGTGAGCGCGCTGCGCACCGCAGGCACCCAGACCTCCACCCGTCGGCCGTCGTGGCGCCTGGGATGGATGCTGCCCGCCGGCCTTTCCCTGCTGGCGGGCCTCGACGCGGCGCTCCTCCTCATCGGGCTTCCCGCGCCCGTCACGACCGAGCGGCTGCCCGAGGTCCACGGCATGCTCCTCGTGCTGGGATTCGTCACGACCCTGGTCTCGCTCGAACGCGCTACGGCGCTCGGCCGCTGGCATGGCTTCATCGCCCCGGCCCTCCTCGGACTCGGCGGCATCGCGCTCGTGGTCGACGCGCTGCCCCTGGTCGTCGCGAAGGCCTTGCTCGTCGCCGGTACGGCCGCGTTCACGCTCCTGTACGTGCCCTTGTGGCGCCGACAGTACGACGCGGCGCTCCTCACCCAGCTGCTCGCGGCCGGACTCGCGTGCGCCGGCGCGATCCTATGGCTGGGAGGAGCCGCCGTCGACCGCGTGCTGCCCTGGCTCATCGCCTTCGTCGTACTGACGATCACCGCGGAACGCGTCGAGCTCGCCCGCATCACGATCGGCCCGAGTGCCGGCGGTCGGCTGCTCCTGCACGCGTGGGCGATCGCCGCCGCGCTCCTCATCGGGGTGGCGATGCCGGATGCCGGGGCCGTCGTCCTCGGCGTCGCGCTCGCGAGCCTCGTGGCTTGGCTGCTCGTGCACGACGTCGCCCGGCGGACGATCCGCTCCACCGGCGTCACCCGCTACATGGCGACGGCGATCCTCTTCGGCTACGTGTGGCTCGCCGTCGCCGCCGTCACGCTCCTGTTCGGCCACCCGGCGGGCGCGGCATACGACGCCGTGGTGCACGCCGTCTTCCTCGGCTACACGATGTCGATGATCATGGCCCACGCCACGACGATCCTCCCGGCCGTGCTGCGCATCGCCCTCCCCTACCGGCCGGCGTTCTGGGTGCCGTTGATCCTGCTCCAAGTGAGCCTCGTCGTGCGGCTGTGGCTCGGCGACGGCTTCGGCTGGGAGGCTGGCTGGCGAATCGGCGGGGTGCTCGGAATCGCCACGCTCGTGCTGTTCTTCGCGACGGCCATCGTGAGCGCGATCCTCGGCGCGCCGAAGAAGGCCCGGGAGAGTGCGTCGTGAACGCGCAGTTGAGCACCAAGTCCGGGAACGCAGCCAAGGCGCCGAACCGCGGCTTCTGGGCGCTGCGCGACATCCCGACCGTGTTGTGGCTCGTGCTCGTCGTCGTCGCGACGATCGTGCACCGCGGCATCCCCGAGCCGCGTTGGCTCATGATCCACCTGCTGCTCCTCGGGGCAGTGAGCCACGCGATCCTCGTGTGGAGCCAGTTCTTCTCGTTCGCGCTGCTGCACTCCTCGCCCACCGTCGCCGATCGGCGGCGGCAGTCGTGGCGGCTGATCCTCGCGAACGGCGGCACGGTGCTCGTCATCGGGGGCGTGCTCTCGCGGACATGGCCCGTCACGCTCGTCGGCGCCGCCGCCATCATCGTCGCCGTCGTATGGCACGCCGCGAGCCTCGTACGCCGCGCCCGTGGCAGCCTTCCCGGACGCTACGGGTGGACGATCCGCTATTACATCGCCGCGGCCGTGTTCCTTCCCATCGGGGCGGCGCTCGGCGCATGGCTCGCTCGGGACCATGCATCCGAATCGCTCCTGCTCGCTCACGCGCTGCTGAACGTCCTCGGCTGGATCGGGCTCACGGTCGCGGGCACGCTCGTGACGCTGTGGCCGACGATCCTGCGCACGCGAGCCGACGATGCTGCGGCTTCCGGTGCGGTGCGGGCTCTGCCGGTGCTCGCCGCCGGCGTCGCGGTCGCCGCCGCGGGCGCCGCTGGCGAGTGGCTTCCCGTGCTCGCCGCTGGCCTCGTCGCGTACGCCGCCGGTCTCGGCATGATCGCGGTGTCGTTGTGGCGCGCGGCCCGGCAGGCTCCGCCGCGCTCGTTCGCTGCGATGTCGGTCGGGACGGCCGTGGTGTGGTGGGTCGGATGCCTCGCGGCACTCATCATCGCGGTGGCCGCCGCATGGACAGGCGGGGAGGGCATCGCGGCCGTGGCACCCGCCGTCGACCAGGTCGTGCCGTACCTTGCCGCCGGATTTGCCGCTCAGGTGCTCATCGGCGCGCTCAGCTACCTCGTGCCCGTCGTGCTCGGCGGCGGCCCCACGCCCGTTCGCGTAGGCACCACCGCTCTCGACCGCGGCGGAGCGCTGCGCGTCGCGACCGCCAACGCGGCGCTGTTCGTGTGCGCGCTGCCGGTGTCGAGCCTCGTCCGGGTCGCGGCATCCATCCTCTACGTCGCCGCGATGGCGTCGTTCCTGCCGATCATGTTCCTCGCGATGCGCGCACAGCGCCGCGCCAAGGCGGCCGGGGCGCGCCTCACCGAGCCGAGGAGCGGGCCGCTCACACCCGAGGGCGAGCAACCTCGCGGCCGGCGAGCAGGCCAGGCGGTGGGAGGCCTGCTCGCCGTCGTGCTCACGGTCGCGGTGGGCGGAGCGATCCAACCCCAGGCGCTCGGCCTCACCGGTACCGCCGCGGCCGCCGACGACGCCGATGCGCCGGTCGTCACCGTCGCCGTCGATGCCGCCGACATGCGGTTCACGCCGGACGTGATCGATGTGCCCGCCGGCACGCGGCTCGTGATCGAGCTGACGAACACGGATTCCGCGCAGGTCCACGATCTCGTCTTCGTCAACGGGGTCCGGGGCTCGCGGCTCGCGCCCGGCGCAGCCGAGACGATCGATGTCGGCGTCGTGACGGCGGACATCGAAGGGTGGTGCTCGATCGTCGGCCACCGGCAGATGGGCATGACGCTCACGGTCCGCGCGACCGGTGCGGCAGCCGCCGGAGCGGATGCCGCCGGTGAGCCGACCCCGCGGATGCAGGACGCGCCATGGCCGGCATGATCGACCTCACCGCGGACACCGGCGACGGATTCGAGCCGTACGATGCCGTGCTCCCGGCGTTGCCGCCCGCCGAGGGTCCCGTGACGCACGAGGTCTTGCTCACCGTGACGGAGCAGGTGCAGGAAGTCGCCCCCGGCATCCGCCAACGCCTGTGGACCTTCGGGGACACCGCCCCTGGGCCCGTCCTGCACGGCCGTGTCGGCGACACGTTCGTCGTGACGCTCGTCAACGACGGCACGATCGGCCACTCGATCGACTTCCACGCGGGTGCGCTCGCGCCTGACGAGCCGATGCGCACGATCGCGCCCGGAGAGAGCCTCGTGTACGAGTTCACCGCAACCCGCGCCGGCATCTGGATGTACCACTGCTCGACGATGCCGACGTCGGCGCATATCGCCAACGGGATGTACGGTGCCGTGGTCATCGAGCCGGCGGACCTCCCCGCCGTCGACCGCAGCTAGGTGCTCGTGCAGGCCGAGTACTACCTCGGCCAGCAGGACGGGGAGATCGACGTCGACAAGCTCGCGGCGGGGGAGGCCGACCTCGTCGCCTTCAATGGCTACGCCCGGCAGTACGACCACGCACCGCTGCCCGCGACGGTCGGCGAGCGGGTGCGCGTGTGGGTGCTGGACGCCGGACCCGACCGCGCCTCGAGCTTCCACATCGTCGGCGGGCAGTTCGACACGGTGTGGACGGAGGGCCGCTACCTCATCGACCGCGCCGTCGACACCGGCGCGCAGCCGCTCGGGCTGCTCCCCGCTCAGGGCGGGTTCGTCGAACTCGTCTTTCCCGAGGCCGGCGACTACCCGTTCGTGTCGCACATCATGACGGATGCCGAGCGCGGCGCCCGCGGGATCTTCCGCGTCACGGAATGACCTGCGGTCGACGGAACGCTCGCCCGTAGCAGG
>JBAZPY010000156.1:0-4693 GCA_041645515.1 Agrococcus sp. | reverse complement strand
GTAGCCTGGAGGCATGAGCCTCTCCGTCGCCGTCGCAGGCGCGAGCGGATACGCGGGCGGCGAGCTGCTGCGGCTGCTCGCCCAGCATCCCGAGCTGGAGGTGCGCACCGTCACGGCGCACGCCAATGCCGGGCAGCCCCTCGTCTCCGTCCACCCGAACCTGCGCTCCCTCGCCTCGCTGACCTTCCAGGAGACGACCGCCGAGGTGCTCGCGGGCCACGACGTGGTCTTCCTCGCGCTGCCGCACGGGCACTCCGGCGGCATCGCCGCGCAGCTTCCGGAGTCGACGCTCATCGTCGACGCGGGCGCCGACCACCGGCTCCTCGACGCGCGCGACTGGCAGACCTTCTACGGCACCGAGCACTCCGGCACCTGGCCCTACGGCATGCCCGAGCTCATCCTCGCGGACGGCGGCAGGCAGCGCCGCGAGCTCCGCGCCGCCCGCCGCATCGCCGTGCCCGGCTGCAACGCGACCGCCGTGACCCTCGCGATCGCGCCCGGCATCTCCGCCGGCCTCATCGACCCGACGGGTCTGACCTCGGTGCTCGCGGTCGGCTCGTCCGGCGCCGGCCGCGCCGCGAAGACCCACCTGCTCGCGTCCGAGCTCACCGGCTCGGCCACGCCCTACGGCGTCGGCGGCACGCACCGGCACCTGCCGGAGATCGCGCAGAACCTGCGCGCGGTCGGGGCCGACGACATCCGCCACTCCTTCACCCCGGTGCTCGTGCCCATGTCGCGCGGCATCCTCGCGACCGTGAGCGCGCCGCTCGTCGGCACGGCGACCGCCGACGAGGTGCGCAGCGCCTGGATCACCGCGTACGGGGAGGAGCGCTTCGTGCACGTGCTGCCCGCGGGCTCGTACCCGCGCACCGCCGACGTGCTCGGCTCCAACTCGGTGCACATCGGCGTCGGTCTCGACGAGTCCGCCGGCCGGATCATCGCGATCGCCGCGATCGACAACCTCGGCAAGGGCACGGCGGGCGCCGCTGTCCAGTCGGCGAACATCGCGCTCGGCTTCGACGAGCACCTCGGCCTGTCGGTCGACGGGGTCGCGCCGTGAGCGTGACCGCCGCCGCCGGCTTCCGGGCCGCGGGCGTGACGGCGGGCGTCAAGGCATCCGGCGGCCCCGATGTCGCGCTCGTCGTCAACGACGGGCCGCTCGACGCGGCCGCCGCCGTCTTCACCTCCAACCGCGCCAAGGCCAACCCGGTGCTGTGGAGCCAGCAGGCGATCGCCGGCGGCACCGCCCGCGCCGTCATCCTCAACTCCGGCGGCGCCAACTGCTTCACCGGCGCCTTCGGCTTCCAGACCACCCACCAGACCGCGGAGCGCGTCGCGGAGCGGCTCGGGATCGGCGCCGTCGACGTGCAGGTGTGCTCCACCGGCCTCATCGGCGTCGGCGACGAGGCCTTCCGCGCCGGCGTGCTGCGCGGCGTCGACCTGGCCGCGGATGCGCTCGCGGCCGGTGACGAGGCGGGGCTCGCCGCGGCGCAGGCGATCATGACGACCGACTCGAAGCCAAAGCAGGCGGTCGTCGCCGCGGACGGCTTCACCGTCGGCGGCATGGCGAAGGGCGCCGGCATGCTCGCCCCCGGGCTCGCCACGATGCTCGTCGTGCTCACGACCGACGCAGAGGCGGACGCCGACGTGCTCGACCGCGCGCTCCGCGCCGCCACGCGCGTCACGTTCGACCGGCTCGACTCCGACGGCTGCATGTCGACGAACGACACCGTCCTGCTGCTCTCCTCCGGCGCCTCCGGGATCCGGCCGGACGAGGCGGCCATCACCGCCGCCGTCACCGCGGTGTGCGACGACCTCGCCCGCCAGCTGCACGGCGACGCGGAGGGCGCGACCCACGACATCGCCATCGAGGTGCTCCACGCGGCGAGCGAGGACGAGGCCGTGCTCGTCGCGCGCTCGGTCGCGCGCTCCAACCTCTTCAAGGCCGCGATCTTCGGCAACGACCCCAACTGGGGGCGGGTGCTCGCGGCGATCGGCACGACCGACGCCACCTTCGACCCGTACCGGGTGGACGTGCACTTCAACGGCGTCCGCGTCTGCCATGCCGGCGAGCCCGACCGCCCGCGGGAGGAGGTCGACCTCGCGCCGCGCGCGACCAGCATCGTCATCGACCTCTTCGCGGGGGACGCGACGGCGACCATCCGCACGAACGACCTCACGCACGACTACGTGCACGAGAACTCCGCATATGCGAGCTGAGCAGGCGGCGGAGGCCGCTCGCAAGGCCGAGACGCTCATCGAGTCGCTGCCGTGGCTCGAGCGCTTCCGCGGCGCCACGATCGTCGTGAAGTACGGCGGCAACGCGATGGTGAGCGCCGAGCTGCAGCGCGCCTTCGCCGAGGACATGGTCTACCTGCGGCACGTCGGCATCCAGCCGGTGGTCGTGCACGGCGGCGGGCCGCAGATCAACGAGGCGCTGCGCATCCACGGCATCGAGAGCGAGTTCCGCGGCGGCTACCGCGTCACGAGCCGCGAGGCGATGGACGTCGTGCGGATGGTGCTCACGGGCCAGGTGGCGCGCACGCTCGTCTCGCTCATCAACGCGCACGGCCCGCTCGCGGCGAGCCTCTCGGGCGAGGACGCCGGGCTCTTCACGGGCCGGCGCCGGGGCACCGTCGTGGACGGCGAGGATGTGGACCTCGGGCAGGTGGGCGACGTCGTCGCCGTCGACCCGGCCGGCGTGCACCGGCTGCTGGGAGCCGGGCTCATCCCCGTCGTGTCGTCGATCGCTCCCGATGGCGACCGGCCGGGCGAGACGCTCAACGTGAACGCGGATGCGGCTGCGGCGGCGCTCGCGGTCGCGCTCGGCGCCGAGAAGCTCGTCATCCTCACCGACGTCGAGGGCCTCTACCGAGACTGGCCCGACCGCGACTCGCTCATCAGCGAGATCACCGACGCCGAGCTCGACGCGCTGCTGCCCTCGCTCGAGTCGGGGATGATCCCCAAGATGCAGGCGTGCCTGACCGCGGTACGCGCCGGGGTGCCGAAGGCCGCGATCATCGACGGCCGCTCGCCCCACTCGATCCTCACCGAGATCTTCACGAGCGCCGGCTCGGGCACCGAGGTCGTGCCCGCCGGCGCCCAGCCCACCAAGGAGCCCGCATGACCCGCCACTTCCTCCGCGACGACGACCTCAGCCCCGCCGAGCAGCGCGAGGTGCTCGAGCGCGCGCGGCGGATGAAGGCCGACCGCTTCGGCGAGCGCCCCCTCGACGGCCCGCGCTCGGTCGCCGTGATCTTCGACAAGTCGTCCACCCGCACGCGCGTGTCGTTCCACGTCGGCATCTCGGACCTCGGCGGGTCGCCCCTCATCATCTCGACCGCGTCGAGCCAGCTGGGCGGCAAGGAGACCGCCACCGACACCGCCCGCGTGCTCGAGCGGCAGGTGGCGGCGATCGTCTGGCGCACGTACGCGCAGTCGGGCCTCGAGGAGATGGCTGCCGGCACGACGGTGCCCGTCGTCAACGCGCTCTCCGACGACTTCCACCCGTGCCAGCTGCTCGCCGACCTGCTCACGATCCAGGAGCACAAGGGCGAGCTGGCCGGGCTCACCGTCGCCTTCGTCGGCGACGGCCGCTCCAACATGGCGCAGTCGTACCTGCTCGCGTGCGCGACCGCCGGCATGCACGTGCGCGTCGGCGCGCCGGCCGAGTACGCGCCCGAGGCGGGCGTCGTCGCCGACGCCCAGCGCATCGCCGCAGAGACCGGCGGCAGCGCGACCGTCGTGTCGAGCGCCTCCGAGGCGGTCGCCGACGCCGACGTCGTCGTCACCGACACCTGGGTGTCGATGGGCAAGGAGGACGAGAAGGCCGAGCGGGTCGCGACGTTCGGCGGCTTCAAGGTCGACCAGGCGCTGATGGACCAGGCGAAGCCCGACGCGGTCTTCATGCACTGCCTCCCCGCCGACCGCGGCTTCGAGGTGACGGCCGACGTCATCGACGGACCGCAGTCGATCATCTGGGACGAGGCGGAGAACCGCCTGCACGCGCAGAAGGCGCTGCTCGCGTGGCTGCTCGAGCGGACAGACGCATGAGCGACCAGCACGGCACGAACGAGGGCTCGCTGTGGGGCGGCAGGTTCGCCTCCGGCCCCAGCCCCGAGATGGCGAGGCTGTCGAGGTCGACCCAGTTCGACTGGCGGCTCGCGCAGCTCGACATCCGAGGCTCGAAGGCGCACGCGACCGCCCTGCACGCGGCGGGGCTGCTCGACGACGGCGAGCTGACCGCGATGCGGGCGGCGCTCGACGAGCTGGCCGAGCGGGTGCGCACCGGCGCGTTCACCGCCGCCGAGTCGGACGAGGACGTGCACGGCGCGCTCGAGCGCGGGCTCATCCAGATCGCGGGCGCCGAGCTCGGCGGCAGGCTCCGCGCCGGCCGGAGCCGCAACGACCAGATCGCGACGCTCGTGCGGGTGTGGATGCTGGAGGAGACCGACGAGGTGGAGCGCGGCATCCGCGCGGTGATCGAGGCGCTGCGCATGCAGGCGGCGGCGCATCCCACCGCCCCGATGCCCGGCAGGACCCATCTGCAGCACGCGCAGCCCGTGCTGCTCGCGCACCACCTGCTCGCCCACGCGTGGCCGCTGCTGCGCGACCTCGAGCGGCTCGCCGACTGGCGGGTGCGCGCGAGCGAGTCGCCCTACGGCGCCGGCGCGCTCGCCGGCTCGACCCTCGG
>JBAZPY010000155.1:0-4700 GCA_041645515.1 Agrococcus sp. | reverse complement strand
CTCGTGCCCCTCGACGAGCTGCGTGAGCGCGTCCTCGCCGTGGCGGCGCACCGCCAGGTCGTTGCCGCTCGACGAGCCCGTGTCGGTCGAGAGCACGAACCACTCGTCGTCGCGCGGCCAGTGGCGCGCGAACATGCGCGGCGCATCCGGGCGCGTGAACAGCACCGCGTCGTCGGTCACGTCCGCGCCGACCTCGTGCCGCATCAGCCGGCCGGCACCCATCTCGTCGGTGAGCGCGTCGCCGGTCGGCGCGTCGTACGCCCAGTAGCTGAACGCGCGGTCGCCCGGCAGCCAGACGGCGCTGTTCCACTTCGTCCACGGGATCTCGTCGGCGAGATCGGCACCGGTCGCGACGTCGCGGATGCGGATGGTGCGCCAGTCGGAGCCGCCGTCAGCCGCGCCGTAGGCGAGCAGGGCGCCGTCGGGGGAGACGCTCGCCATGGTGACGGCGACGGTGCCGTCGTCGGAGAGCAGGTTGGGGTCGAGCAGCACGCGCGTGCCTGCCGCGTCGGGGTCGTCGAGCGCGTCGACGGAGTCGGCGGTGACGAGCACCGGCTGGTTCTGGCCGTCGCTGTGCCAGGCGAACACGCGGCCGCCCCGCACCGACGGGCAGCCTCGCGTGGGCGCCGTCAGGAGCGCCGACACGCGCTCGCGGAACGCCTCCCGGGCGGGCAGCGCGGCGAGCACCGGCTCGGCGAACGCGTTCTGCGCCTCGATGAACGCGCGCGTCTCGGCGCTCTCACCGTCCTCGAGCCAGCGGTACGGGTCGGCGATCGCCTCCCCGTGCACGGCGTCAACGGTGTCGTCTCGTCTCACCTCGGGGTAGCGCATCCGCCCACCTTACGAGCCGTCCACCGGGAGGCCCCCGCACAACGCAAGCCCTTGGCCCGCATCTCGGGGCACTCGCCCCGGCCACCGCCCATCCGCCGCCAGAAGTCCGGTCGCGGCTTGCGTTGTGCGACCGGGTACGGCGAAGGGCGCCCACCCGCGGGTGTGCGCCCCTTCGCGAGCCGGATGCTGCGGCTACTTCGCGACGCCCGGGTGCGTCATCGACAGCAGGTCGAGCGCCTTGTCCATGTCGGCCTCGCTCAGCTCGCCGCGCTCGACGTGCCCGAGGTCGATGACCGCCTCGCGCACGGTGATGCCCTGCTTGACCGAGTGCTTGGCGATCTTCGCCGCGGCCTCGTAGCCGATCAGCCGGTTGAGGGGGGTCACGATCGACGGGCTCATGCCTGCGAGCGCAGCCGCGCGCTCGATGTCCGCCTCGAGCCCGGCGACGGTCTTGTCGGCGAGCACGCGCGAGGCGTTCGAGAGCAGCCGGATCGACTCGAGCAGCGCGGTGCCCATCACCGGGATCTGCACGTTGAGCTCGAAGGAGCCCGAGGCGCCCGCCCACGCGACGGTCGCGTCGTTGCCGATGATGCGCGCGCACACCATGAGCACGGCCTCCGGCACGACCGGGTTGACCTTGCCGGGCATGATCGACGAGCCCGGCTGCAGGTCGGGGATGCGCAGCTCGCCGAGCCCGGTGTTCGGGCCGGAGCCCATCCACCGCAGGTCGTTGTTGATCTTCGTGAGCGAGACCGCGATGGTGCGCAGCGCCCCGGATGCCTCGACGAGGCCGTCGCGGTTGGCTTGCGCCTCGAAGTGGTTGCGCGCCTCGGTGATCGGCAGCCCGGAGGAGGCGGCGATCTCGGCGATGACCTTCTCGGGGAACCCGAGCGGCGTGTTGATGCCCGTGCCCACGGCGGTGCCGCCCTGCGGCACCTCGGCGACGCGGGGGAGGGCGGCCTCGATGCGCTCGATGCCGTAGCGGATCTGCGCGGCGTAGCCGCCGAACTCCTGGCCGAGCGTCACGGGCGTCGCGTCCATGAGGTGCGTGCGGCCCGGCTTGACCGCATCCGCCCACAGCGTCGCCTTCTCCTCGAGCGCCTCGGCGAGGTGCGAGAGCGCGGGGATCGCCTGCTCGATGAGCGCGCCGGTGACGGCGATGTGCACCGAGGTGGGGAAGACGTCGTTCGACGACTGGGATGCGTTGACGTGGTCGTTGGGGTGCACCGGGCTGTCACCACCGGCAGCGGCGCGGTGGCGGGTCGCGAGCGTCGCGAGCACCTCGTTCATGTTCATGTTCGACGACGTGCCGGAGCCGGTCTGGTAGGTGTCGACCGGGAACTGGTCGTGGTGCGCGCCGCCGATGACCTCGTCGGCCGCGGCGACGATCGCGTCGGCGACTTGCCGCTCGAGGATCCCCAGCTCACGGTTCGCGATGGCGGCGGCCCGCTTGATGCGGGCGAGCGCCACGATCTGCGCCGGCTCGAGGCCCGAGCCCGAGATGGGGAAGTTCTCCACGGCCCGCTGCGTCTGCGCGGCGTACAGCGCGTCCTTCGGGACACGCACCTCGCCCATCGTGTCGTGCTCGATGCGGTACTGATCCTGCGCGTTCACGTCGTCGTGCCTCCGGGTTCGTGGCTGGGGTGGGGATTCGGTCACTCGCCGGCCGCGAGCTGCGCGCTCACGGCCTCGGCGAAGGTCTGCAGCTCGGCGTCGCCCGCGGTGCCGGCGACGACGACGGTGGATGCGCCCTGCTGGGTCGTGAGCACGAAGGCCAGGTTGCCGGGGTCCTCCGCGGCGCGCTGGTCGTGCTCCTTCCAGGTGATCCCGGCGATCTCGCGCTCGCCCGTCTGCGGGGCGCTCTCGATCGCGGTCGCGAGCCAGGTCGGGTTGGCCTCGAGCGCCTGCGTGAACGAGAGGAACTGCCGCTCGGGGGTCACGTAGCCCGCGTACCAGGTGGTGACGCCGTCGGCGCCGCCGCGCACCTCGGCGAGGTTCGCGTCCCAGCCCTCGGGCAGCGCCGGCGCGATGAGCGGCACATCGATCGTGCGCTGCGCGGCAGCGGCGGCGGCGGCCACGTCGACCGGCTCACGCTCGGGCATGCCGGGTCGCACGACCACGAGCACCATCACGAGCACGAGGCCCAGGCAGACGGCCAGCGCGGCCATGAGGTTGCCGAAGGTCTGGTTGTCGCGGTGACGCTTCGACGCGGCCGCCTTGCGCGCGGCCGTCTCCTCCGGCGTCTCCGGGCGACCGAGCTCGGCGACGATGCGGCGATCGCGGCTCATGCCTCGTCGACCCCCTGCGCCGTCGCGGCGGAGGTCGCGGTCGCGCTGGACGACCGGGCGGCGTCGAGCCGGGCCTTGGCGCCCTGCAGCCACTCCTCGCAGCGTTCGGCGAGCGCGTTCCCCCGCTCCCAGAGCGCGAGCGACTCCTCGAGCGACGCGCCGCCGGACTCCAGCGCGTGCACGACGCGGACGAGCTCGTCGCGCGCGGCCTCGTAGCCGAGCTCGGCGACGGGCACGGCGTCCGCGGCGGGCGCGGCGGGGTCCGGGATGGTCACGGGCCCAGTCTACCGCGGGGCCCCCGTGCCCGAGCGGGTGCGGTCGTCGTGGGAGGATCGACCTCTCCCGCCCGTCGACCGTGAGGACCCGCCGTGCCCACCGCTCCCGCCGACGCCACCATCGCCGAGATCGCCGCGCTCATCGGCTTCGACACCACGAGCCGCGACTCGAACCTGCCGCTCATCGACCACGTCGTCGAGCGGCTCGCCGCGGTCGGGTCGAACCGGTGCTCGTGCCGAACCCGGACGGCACGAAGGCGAACCTGCTCGCGACCTTCCCGGCGGCCGACGGCACCGTCACCGGCGGCGTCGTGCTGTCGGCGCACACCGATGTCGTGCCGGTCGACGGCCAGGCGTGGAGCAGCGAGCCGTTCGCGCCAGAGGTCCGCGACGGGCGGCTCTACGCGCGCGGCAGCGCCGACATGAAGTCGTTCCTCGGCGTGGTCGTGGCGAAGCTGCCCCAGATCGCGCAGGCGTCGCTCGCCGAGCCCATCCACCTCGCCTTCTCGTACGACGAGGAGGTCGGATGCGTCGGCGCGATCGACCTCGTGGACGAGATCGTGCGGCGCGGCCTGGCACCGCGCGGCTGCGTCGTCGGCGAGCCGACGAGCATGCGCATCGTGCGCGGCCACAAGTCGATGAACGTGTTCCGGGTGGACGTCCGCGGCCTCGCGGCACACTCCTCGCTCACGACCCAGGGCGTGAACGCGATCGCGCACGCCGCGGAGCTCGTGCGCTTCGTCCACGGCGTCGCCGACGAGATGCGCGAGCACGGTCCGTTCGACGACGCCTACGTCGTGCCCTTCACGACCGTGAGCGTGAACCGCATCGACGGCGGCATCGCGATCAACACCATCCCCGCCGAGTGCACGGTGCAGTTCGAGTTCCGCGCCCTCACCACCGTCGATCACGAGGCGCTCGTCGAGCGCTTCCGCGCCGAGTGCCGCAGGATCGAGGCGGCGATGCGCGAGCAGCACCCGGCCGCGAGCGTCGAGCTCACGACCACCGCGGCCGCGCCGGGCGTCGACACGCCCGCCGACGCCGACATCGTCGCCATGGCGGCGGCGTGGGGCGCCGAGCCGAGCGACACGAAGGTCACGTACGGCACGGAGGCCGGCCTGTTCGCGCGGGCCGGCATCCCCACCGTCGTGTGCGGTCCCGGCGACATCGCCCAGGCGCACGCCGCGGACGAGTTCATCGAGCTCGAGCAGATCGCGCGATGCGAGTCGTTCGTCGACCGCCTGATCGCCGACCTCAGCACCACCGACTGATCCCCGCCGACTGATCGCCGCAGCGGGCGAGCCAA
>JBAZPY010000154.1:0-4712 GCA_041645515.1 Agrococcus sp. | reverse complement strand
GCCGACGCCCGACGGCGGCTTCGTGCTGCTCGCGCAGCGGATGGGGGAGTCGGGCCGCGACTTCGTCGCCAGGAACACGCAGCTGCTCGTGCTCGAGCAGCCGGGCGCGCACCCGGAGGAGGTCACCGATGAGGCGACATGCGACCTCGGCGAGGGCGGCAGCCACGCGACCGTCGTCGACGACGGCGTGCTCGTGCAGGAGCGGGGGCGCGGCCGCGTGCGCCTGCTGCAGGTCACCGGCGGCGGCACCAAGGAGCTCATCGGCGGCGACCTCGAGGTGCTCGGCCACGGCGTGGGCGACGGCGTGACGGTCGCGACCGTCGCGACGCCCACCTCGGCCGGAGAGGTCGCGGTGCTCGACGACCGCGGCGTGACCGTCGTGACCGACTTCGGGGCGGGGCTCGTCGAGACCGGCCTCGTGCAGCCCACGGAGCACGACCTGCCCGCCCGCGACGGCGGCACCGTGCACGGCTGGGTCTTCGCGCCCGAGGGACCCGGTCCCCACCCGGTGCTGCTCAACATCCACGGCGGCCCGTTCGCGCAGTTCGGCGTCGGCGTCTTCGACGAGGCGCAGGTCGCCGTCGCGGCCGGCTACGCCGTGGTGCAGTGCAACCCGCGCGGCTCCGCCGGCTACGGCCGGGAGCACGGCCTCGCCATCCGTCAGGCGATGGGCACCGTCGACATGGCAGACGCACTCGACTTCCTCGACGGCGCGATCGCCGCGCACGCCGAGCTCGACGGTGAGCGCCTCGGCGTGATGGGCGGCTCCTACGGCGGCTACCTGACGGCTTGGACGATCGCGAACGACCACCGCTTCGCCGCCGCGATCGTCGAGCGCGGCTTCCTCGACCCCGAGTCGTTCGTCGGGACGAGCGACATCGGCTGGTTCTTCTCGGAGGCGTACACGGGCACCGACGCGGATGCCGTGCGCGCGCAGAGCCCGATGGCGCGCGTCGGCGACGTGCGCACCCCGACGCTCGTGATCCACTCCGAGGAGGACTGGCGGTGCCCGCCCGAGCAGGCGCAGCGCTACTGGGCGGCGCTCAAGCGCAAGGGCGTCGAGACGGCGCTGCTGCTGTTCCCCGGCGAGAACCACGAGCTCACGCGATCCGGGCAGCCCCGGCACCGCGTCGAGCGCTTCGAGCACGTGCTCGGCTGGTGGGCGAAGCACCTGCCGACGGCGCAGAACCACCTCTGACGGCACGGCGGTGATCGGCGACGGCCCGCTCGTGCAGGTGGCGCAGCGCGCCGTCGACCTCGAGCGGGCTTCCGCGTTCTACGCTCACCTGCTCGAGGTGCCGGTCGCCGCGACGTTCGACCCGCCGGGGCTCGCGTTCCTGCTGCTCGGCGACACCCGGCTGCTGCTCGAGCGCGGTGCCCCCTCGGCGCTGCTGTACTTCGCCGTCGACGCGACGCTCGGCCCGTCGGGCACCGAGGAGCGGATGGCGTTCCTCACCGACAGCGAGGGGAACACGGTGGCGCTCGTCGAGCACCGTCCGCGCGAGGCGCGGGCCGGCGCCTAGGTCATCGCGCCACTCTCGGCGTCGACGGCCTTGAAGACGAGGTCGCGCGCGGTCGTGTCGATGAGCCCGAGGCGGTGCACGATGCGCGCCGCCTCGTCGTAGCTGCTGTGGAAGCGGATGCCCGCCGCCTCGAGCTGGTCGCGCGCGTCGCCGGTCACGGGCACGACCTCGTGGATCAGCACCGCGACGACGAAGTCGGGCCCGCGGCGCAGCATCTCGGCGCCCACCTGGGCGTCGGCCTGGCCGCTGTCGCCGAGGAACATGAACCGGCACTCGGGGAAGAGCGCCCGCTCGCGATCGAAGTTCTGGAGCTTCCGCTCCTTGATCGACGCCTTCGTGAAGAGGTTGAGGAACGAGCCGCCGAGCACGGAGTGCGGCGGCAGCCCCAGCCCGGACAGGCCGTTGCGCGTGTACTGCTCGATGAGGCCCTTCGGGCCCTCGGGGCGGGCGGTGACGAAGGTGAGGTCGCCGGGCCGCGACGGCTCGGCGGAGCGTCCCGCGTCGAGGGCGATCAGCAGCTCGATGACGCCCGGGTAGACCTTGCCGCGCGGGTAGCGGTTGTCGTGCAGCATCGCCTTGACGGTGTCGTCGATGTCGCACAGGATGCGCAGGTCGTGGGAGGGCGCGTCCTCCGCCTCCCGGGCGATGTGGGCGAGCACCGCGTGCCGGTCGGCCTCGGTGAGGCGCTCGAAGACGACGTGCTCGAGGTCGTGGCGGTCGCCGGTCGCGTTGAGGAGGTACTTCATGTCGCGGAACCCGGCGCCGGTGAGCGACACGAGCATCTCGCGGATGCCGGTGGAGATGACCGGGTTCGGCGCGAGGCGGCGCAGCGCGTGCACCACCCGGGCGCGCATCGCAGGGCTCAGCTCGTCGACGCGCTCCTCGCACAGCAGCTGCACGAGCGCGCGGCGCTCGTCGCCCCGGAAGAGGCCGGTGATGCGGTTGCCGGAGATCGTCGCGACCGTGCGGTCGAGGTCGCTCTGCCCCAGCAGCGCTTCGAGCGAGCCTGCGGGGGTCGCCCGCAGCTCGGCGAGGGATGGGGTGGGGTTCACAGGCTCGATCCTGTCACCCGGACGCTGAGAGCGCCGGAATCGATGCGCGCGTCGAGCCGTGCCACCCGGCCGACGGCGTCGCCGTCGAGCTGCACCGGCAGCGGGGCGTCGACCGCTCCCAGCGTCACCCGCCGGGTCCGCCGATGCCGCAGGACGCCCTCCGCGCGGGCGATGCCCGCGCCCGCGGCGGCGATCCTGCCCCAGTGGCCGAGGTGGCGCGGGCTCACCGCGGCGACGTGCAGCAGTCCGTCGTCGAGTCGCGTGCCGGGCAGCACCTGGAGGCCCGCGGGGATGCGCGCGGCGTTGTGCACGAGCACGCTCCACGCGTGCGTCGTCTCGACCGGCCCGCCGTCGAAGCGGCCGCGCACGGCGAAGCTGGGGTGGCCGAGGCGGCGGCCGCCCGCGGCGATGTACGCCGTCCAGCCGACGCGCCGCTTCGCGCGCAGCGACGACGCCTCGACGGCGAGAGCGTCGTTGCCGACGCCGACGACCACGAGGAAGGGCCGCTCTGGCTCGCGGTTGCCGTCGGCGCGCGTGAGCGCGACGCGTCCGAGGTCGACGGCCGCGGTCGTGCCCCCGACGGCGACGCTCGCGGCGGCGCCGAAGTCGCGCAGCGGCAGGCCGAGGTTCCGCGCGAACAGGTTCGCGGTGCCGGCCGGCACGATGCCGAGCGGCACCCCCGTGCGCGCGAGCACGCCCGCCACCTCCCGCACCGTGCCGTCACCGCCGACCGCCACCACGGCATCCGCGCCCGCGGCGAGCGCGTCGCGAGCCTGTCCCGCACCGCCGTCCGTCTCGGTCGTGGGCACCGCTCGGGCGTCGCGGCCGCGGCGCGCGGCCTCGCGGAGCACGGCATCGACGGCGCGCTCGAAGCCCCTGGCGGTCGGGTCGCCGATCACGACGAGCGGTGGCACGGGGTCAGGCTACCGAGCGCGCGACGCGTGCGGAGATCGGCGTCCACGTCCGAGCGGATGCTGGACGCGCAGCGCGCCCACGTCCCGGTCGGTGGGCGCATCGACCCTGCCGACGAGCCGGCCGCGGTCGAGGATCGGCAGCGCGTGCACGCCCCAGCGCCGCTTCGCGGCCGGCGTGCACTGCTCGAGCGCGTACGTCGGCGATGTCGTCCGAGCCGTCGACGAGCGCGCGGTCGGCGTCGAGGAGCTGCGCGCACGGCGATGCGGCGCGCGTCCTCGCACCACAGGGTGCAGATGGCCTCCGGCATGGCGCCGAGCGGAGGGCCACGGGCTGACACGTGGCAGCGGTCTGCGGCAGGGTCGGCGCATGCAGGAGCAGCTCCGCATCGTTCCCGTGAGCGCGGCGAGCGCCGGCGACCTCGACGCGGTGCTCGGCACCCGGGGCGCGGGCGCGAGGTGCCGCTGACAGCGGTACCGGGTCGCTCGGTGTAGGCGATCACGTGCCTGTTCGTGCGCGCCGGGCATCGCAGGCGGGGCGTCAGTCGCGAGCTGGCCGCCGCTGCCGTGCGCTTCGCGATCGAGCGGGGCGCGCGTGCCGTCGAGGCGTACCCGATCACGACGACCGCGGTCATCGCCGAGGAGCTGCACGTGGGCACCGTGCCGACGTGCGCGGCGGCCGGGCTCGTCGAGGTCTCGCGTCCCAGGAAGCGCCGCGTCGTCATGCGCGGCGACGCGGACTGACGACGCGGCGCGTCACGCGCGCGCCGCCGCCATGTCTGCGATGCCAGGATGATCGCATGGCCGATCGCCCCACGCTGCGCCCCGAGACCGTCGCCGTCAGCGCCGGACGCCCGCCCCGCATCCCGGACGCCCCGATGAACGAGCCCGTCACGTTCGCGAGCGCGTTCGTCGCGGGCGGCCCCACCGAGTACGCGCGCTACGGCAATCCGAGCTGGACCGCGCTCGAGGACGCCCTCGGCGCGCTCGAGGGCGGCATGTGCTCGACGTTCGCGAGCGGCATGGCCGCCGTCAGCGCCGTGCTCAGCCTCGTCCCGCACGGCGGCGCCGTCGTCGTGCCGAGGCACGCCTACCAGGGCACGCTCGCGCTGCTCGACACGGAGGCGGGCACCGGGCGGTTCGAGGTGCGACGCGTCGACATCGCCGACGCGGATGCGGTCGAGGCCGCGCTGCCGGACGCGGCGATGGTGTGGCTCGAGTCGCCC
>JBAZPY010000153.1:0-4719 GCA_041645515.1 Agrococcus sp. | reverse complement strand
AACCGTCCGTCGATCCTGGTGGGTGCGGTGCCGGGACGTCCGACGTCGGTCACGGTGAACGAGAACCCGTCGCCGGAGGGCACGGCGACCCCCGCGTAGGCGGTCTCCCCGTCGGTGCGCAGCACGGTGATCCGGCCGCCGTCCCCTTCGGGGCGGGAGAGCACGACGTACTGGACGGCTGGCGCGTCGGCGAGGACGTAGGCGACGAGGCCGAGCAGCCGTGGCCGCGCGAACAGTGCCGAGGCGCCGTCGTCGAGGTCCCTCGTCACGAACACGGCGAAGCGACTTGCGCCGCACGCGAGCTCATAGGCGTTGTCGGATGCCTCGAGCCCGAAACCGCCCGAGACGAGGGAGTCGAAGGCCTGCCCCGGCTGCGTCGCGGGCATCTCGCGGAACCCCATCTCCGTGACCTCGTCGCCATCACCCCACGTGCGGTCGACGCCTGCGTCGTCGGCGATCGGCGTCTCGACGCCGGCTCGATGGGAGATGAGCGCCCGCGCGAACCGGCGCTGGCGATCGATCGCCGGGTCCTCTCGCGCGTCCAGCTCGGCGAGGGGCTCGAGCAGATCACGGCCTCCGACCTTGCCGATCGTGGTCAGCGCGGCGAGCTGGATCCGACGCTCCTCGTCGTTCGCCAGGCCCATGAGCGTGGCCGACGGCTCGCTTACGAGACCGAGCGCTCGGATCGCGGCGAGCCGGTCCGTCGTGGGCGCCTCCAGCGCCGCCGTCTCCAGCGTCTCGAGGGCTCGCTCGAGGGGGAGGTCGCGGGCCAGACTGGCGTACTCGCGGAAGCGAGGCCCGGTGCGGCCTGGCTGCTGCACGATGCTCGGCATCTGCGCTCCTCAGCTCATGGAACAGTGAGCGGTCATGGTGGCGGCCTCCGTCGCGGAGAGGTTCAGGCTCGTGTCGTCCACGTCGCCGACGCCGTTGCCGTCGTCGTCAGCACCCATCACGTTGGTGATGCTGGTGGTGTGCGCGAGCCCCAGGTAGTGCCCCACCTCGTGGGCCAGGAGGATGCCGGTGATGTGCCGGTCGAAAGCGAGCTCGAGGACGGCTCCCGTGAGGTCGTCGGTCTCATCCTTGTTGCAAGGCCCGGGCAGATCGGACCAGCCATCGGCGTCGCCGAGCGTCTGCACGAGGAAGACGTCGATGCCGCTGGGAGGCCCGTTCCAGTCGTCGGTCAGGCTCTTGGCCTCCGCTCGGTCCGTGAGATCCGCGTACGAGCCCACGGAGGCCCGCGGGATGCGCTGCCAGATCACGCGCCGCACACCGACCCCCTGCTGGGCGTAGATGTCGCGTGCCACCTGCACCGCATACTGCATCTTGGTCACCTGATCGAGCGTCACGGATGCGCTGAAGTCGTTCTCGTGATCCACGAGGATCAGCACCATGTCGAACGCCCGCCCCTCGAGGCTCCGCAGATGCTGGGTCAAGGATCTGGTGACCGGTCGGTTCGACCTCGGGAGCACGTCGGCGGCCTTCAGCGTGCCGAACACCGAGCCGTCGGCGTCACGGTACTGGTAGCCGCACAGATCGGTCGTGACCGAGAAGGCGCCATTCAGCCCGAGCTGGCGACTCGCGACGTCCCGGAGACTGAGTGCCATGGCGATCCTCGCTCCGATCCGGCCGCACGCGCAGGGCGGCGTCTCGAACGGTAGCGACGACGTGCGCCGCCCGATAGGTGCGACTTGAGCCGGGGCCCGCCCGGGAGCGGCGTCGCCCATCGCGCCTGGCAGGCTCGAGGCATGGACGCTCCCCGCCGCGTCGTGCCCGTGCCCATCGCGCACCCGACCGTGCCGCACGTCGACGCGATCGTCGACATGCCGAAGGGCGCATGGGCGAGCGTCGTGCTGCTGCACGGCGCCGGCGGCTCGGCGACGCATCCGTGGATGGAGGGCGCCGCGCGCGGGCTCGTCGGCGAGGGCATCGCGGTGCTGCGTGCGAGCTTCCCGAACGCGCAGGCAGGCAAGCGGCAGCCGGAGCGCGCCCCGAGCGCGGTCGCGACGTGGCACGCGGTGATGGATGCGGCGGCGGGCCTGCTGCCGCACCCGCCGTGGGCGGGTGGCAAGTCGTTCGGCGGACGGATGGCTGCGGCCGCCGTCGCGGAGGGCATGCCCGCCGCCGGCCTGCTCTACCTCGGCTACCCGCTGCACGCGCCGGGCAGGCCGGAGCGCGTGCGCGACGAGCACCTGCGCGACCTCCCGCTGCCGCAGCGCTTCCTGCAGGGCACGAACGACCCGTTCCAGTCGGGCGATGCGCTCGAGCGCCTCGTCGCCCAGCTGCCGGACGCGCGCATCGACTGGGTCGTCGGAGGCGACCACTCGTTCCTCGTGGCGGGCGGCGACCGCGATCCGGAGCGGGTCGCCGCGTCGCTCGGCCCGCGCATCGCGGCGCTGCTGCGCTGACGCAGCACGGACGGGACCCCCTCCACCGTCGGGGACCCGGTGCACCGGGTCCCGTTCGGTGGAAGGGGTCCTTGGAGTACTCAGCCGTCGGAGCGCAGCCCGGCTGGGCTCAGCTCACCTCGGCCGGATCGGCCGACACGCGGCCCGCGGCGCCCTGGTCGAGCGCGTCGATCGCGGCGATGTCCTCCCCCGACAGCTGCACGGATGCGGCCGCGAGGTTCTCCTCCATGCGCTCGCGGCGGTTCGACTTCGGGAAGACGATGCGCCCGGCCTGCAGGTGCCACGCGATCGTCGCCTGCGCCCACGAGATGCCGTGCCGCTCCGCGATCTCGCCGATGACCGTCGACGCGTAGTCGACCTTGCCCTGGCCGAGCGGCCCCCACGCCTCGATGAGGATGTCGTGCTCGGCCGCGAGCGCCGTCGCCGCCCGCTGCTGGAACTGCGGGTGCAGCTCGATCTGGTCGATCGCGGGCACGATGCCCGTCTCGAGGATCTCGGGCAGGAAGCGCTCGTCGAAGTTCGAGACGCCGATGGACGTCGTGAGCCCCTCGTCGCGCAGCGCGCCGAGCGTCTGCCACGTCTCCACCGGACTGCCGGCCGAGGGCGTCGGCCAGTGGATCAGGTACAGGTCGACGTGGTCGAGCCCGAGCTTCTCGAGGCTCTCCCCCAGCGCCGCGCGGGTGTCGTCCGCGCCGCGGCGGTCGTTCCAGAGCTTCGTCGTGATGAACAGCTCGTCGCGCGGGATGCCGGAGCTCGCGATCGCGCGACCCACGCCCTCCTCGTTGCGGTAGATCGCCGCCGTGTCGATGTGGCGGTAGCCGGCCTCGAACGCGTCGAGCACGATGCGCTCGGTCTCGGCCGGGTCGACCTTGAAGACGCCGAACCCCAGCTGCGGGATCGAGCGGCCGTCGTTGAGCTGCAGGGTGGGGATGGTGGCAGAGGTCATGCGGTCTCCTCGATGGCGGATGTGTCCTCGGGCAGTGCGGACGGGTCGACGCCGGCGACGTGGCGCTCGTCGGGCCCGACGTACTCCGAGAGGGGGCGGATCAGCGCGTTGTTCGCGCGCTGCTCGATGATGTGCGCGGTCCAGCCCGTCACCCGGGCGGCGACGAACAGCGGTGTGAAGATCGGCACGTCGAAGCCCATGAGCGCGTACGCGGGGCCCGACGGGAAGTCGAGGTTGGGCTTGATGGGCTTGCGGTCGGCCATCGCCTGCTCGAGCGCGGTGTACATCTCGAGCGTCTCGGGCGAGCCGTAGTGGTCCGCGAGCCGCTCGAGCGCTGCGCGCATCGTCGGCACCCGCGAGTCGCCGTTCTTGTAGACGCGGTGCCCGAAGCCCATGATCTTGCGCTTCTCGTCGAGCGCGGTCTGCATCCACGCATCCGCCTTCGGCGGCTCGCCGACCTCCTGGAACACCTCCATGACGGCCTCGTTCGCCCCGCCGTGCAGGGGGCCCTTGAGCGCGCCGATCGCCGCGGTGACGGCGGAGTAGAGGTCGGCGAGCGTCGACGTGACGACCCGGGCGGTGAACGTGGATGCGTTGAACGAGTGCTCGGCGTACAGCACCATCGACTGGTTGAACGCCTCGACGACGACCGGGTGGGCCTCCTCGCCGAACGACATCCAGAGGAAGTTGGCGGCGTAGTCGAGGTCGTCGCGCGGCTCGACGAGGTCGAGCCCGTTCCGGCGCCGCTGCTCGTACGCGACGATCGACGGCAGCACGGCGAAGAGCGTGAACGCCTTGTCGAGGTCGGCGGATGGGTCGTCGGCCTTGGGATCGTTGGCGCCCACGATGCTGACGGCCGTGCGCACAACGTCCATCGGGTGCGCGCGCGAGGGCAGCACATCCATCACCGACCGCACGTTGTCGGGCAGCGCGCGCAGCGAGCGCTCCTTCGCGCGGAAGTCCGCGAGCTGCTCGTCGGTGGGCAGGTCGCCATGCCAGAGGAGGTAGGCGACCGCCTCGAAGGGGAGCAGGGCCAGCTCCTGCACGGGGTAGCCCCGGTACAGCAGCGAGTTGGTGTCGGGGTTGACCTTCGAGATCTCGGTGGTGTCGGCGACGACGCCAGCGAGTCCCTTCTTGATCTCGGACTCGGCCATGGTGCTCCTCGGTGAACAGCGGTGCGGGGCCATCCGACTCTAGGGCACGGCTCCCGCGCGCCCGCTTCGCCGTGCCCTCGCCCACGACACGCGGCGCGGCGCGGCGCGACGCGGGTCTTGACGCACGGCCGCCCGGCCAGCGACGGTGGCAGCGCACCGCATCCGCCACCGGTGAAGGAGCAGCGCATGGACGGCACCCACTTCCGCACGGTCC
>JBAZPY010000152.1:0-4726 GCA_041645515.1 Agrococcus sp. | reverse complement strand
AGGAACACGATGCCGCCGACGCACGAAGGCGTGCCGGGGCGTGCCGGCGAGCCGGACTCCGACGCTCCGACGCGACCGCAGGGCGGGCGCGCGAGCCGCGCGAGCTGTCGCGGCAGCGTCAGCGGTTGCCGAGCATCCGCTGCAGCGCCTCCTGGTCGGGCCCCGAGAGCTCCCCGAAGGCACCCTCCGCCTTCGGCTTGCCGAACGCGCTCCCCTGCGGCGCCTCGACGGCGGGCGCCTGCCCGCGCTTCGCGGGGTTGCCGGAGCGCCGCTGCTGCTTGCCCTGCGGCTTCGCGGCCTTCTTGTACTGCTGCATGCCGGGCGGCATCGGGCCCATCCCCGGCATGTTCGGCACGCCGCCCTTGGCGACCGTCTTCATCATCTTCGCCGCCTGCTCGAAGCGTGCGACGAGCTGGTTGACGTCGGTGACGGTGACGCCGGCGCCGCGGGCGATGCGGAGCCTGCGCGAGCCGTTGAGCAGCTTCGACTGCTTCCGCTCCTGCGGCGTCATCGACTGGATGATCGCCTCGGTGCGCACGAGCTCCTTCTCGTCGAAGGAGTCGATCGCCTCGCGCATGCCCTTGCCGCCGGGCAGCATGCCGAGCATCTGCTTGAAGTTGCCGGCCTTCCGCAGCTGCTGCATCTGCTTGAGGAAGTCCTCGAGCGTGAAGCCGTCGGTCGCGATCGCCTCGGCGAGCCGGTGCGCCTCGTCCTCGTCGAACGCCTTCTGCGCCTGCTCGATGAGCGTCAGGATGTCGCCGAGGTCGAGGATGCGGCTCGCCATGCGGTCGGGGTGGAAGGGCTCGAAGTCGTCGAGCGTCTCGCCGGTGGACGCGAACAGGATCGGCTTGCCGGTCATGCCGCGGATCGAGAGCGCGGCACCGCCGCGCGCGTCGCCGTCGAGCTTCGTCAGCACGACGCCGGTGAAGTCGACGCCCTCCTGGAAGGCCTTCGCGGTCGCGACCGCGTCCTGGCCGATCATCGCGTCGATGACGAAGAGCACCTCGTCGGGCTGCACGGCCCTGCGGATGTCGGCGGCCTGGCGCATCATGTCGGCGTCGACGCCGAGGCGGCCGGCGGTGTCGACGATGACGATGTCGTGCTGCTTGCGCTTCGCCTCGGCGACGCCGTCGCGCGCGACGCGCACCGGGTCGCCGACGCCGTTGCCCGGCTCGGGCGCGAACACGGGAACGCCCGCCTGCCCACCGACGACCTGCAGCTGCGTCACGGCGTTCGGGCGCTGGAGGTCGCTCGCGACCAGCATCGGCGTGTGGCCGAGGCCCGCGAGGTGCTTCGCGAGCTTGCCGGCGAGGGTCGTCTTGCCCGCGCCCTGGAGGCCGGCGAGCATGATGACGGTAGGCGGCGTCTTCGCGAGCTCGAGCCTGCGCGACTCGCCGCCGAGGATGCCGACGAGCTCGTCGTTGACGATCTGCACGACCTGCTGCGCCGGGTTGAGCGCCTCGGAGACCTCCGCGCCGAGCGCGCGCTCGCGCACCGCGGCGGTGAAGGACTTGACGACCTCGAGCGCGACGTCGGCGTCGAGCAGCGCGCGCCGGATCTCGCGCACCGTGCCGTCGACGTCTGCCGCCGAGAGCTTGCCCTTCGTGCGCAGCTTGGCGAGGGTCTCGGTGAGCCGAGTGGAGAGGGAACCGAACGCAGCCATGGTGGCGGCAAGTCTACGCCAGGCCCGGGGCTCCGTCTGTGGCGCCTACCGGGCTCCACCGCGGGGCCTGGCATGCTGGTCCCGAGCAGGAGGGGGAACGGATGCGCCTTCGAGGCATGCCGCCGACGCACGCGAGGTCGCTGTGGCGCAGCGTGCGCACGCACGGCTTCACCGTCACCGCCCTCGCCAGCCACGCGGCGCGGGTGCACGGCGACCGGCTCGGGCTCGTCGTCGACGGCTGGAGCGTGACCTTCCGCGAGCTGTGGCGGGCGGCGCAGGGCGTCGCCGCCGTGCTCTACCTCGACCCCCTCGACCGCACGCCGCGACCGGTCGTGATCGCGTGCGGCGGGCCGGCGATGCCGCTCGCCCTCATTGCCGTCGCGCGGCTCGGACTCGACGTCATGCCGGTCAGCCGCGGCTCGCTCGAGGAGTTCCGGCGCGCGGTGCCGCAGGAGGCGCTGCTCATCCACGATGGCGAGCCGCCCGCCTGGCACCGCGGGCCCACCGTGCGCGCCGAGCAGATCGTCGAGTGGTCGTCGAGCGACGGCTCGGGCCTCGTCCGTGCGCGCCGCCGCGCCCGCATCGTGCTGCCGGACCGCTCGCTGGCCGGCACCATCACCACCCACGTGCAGGGCGCGATGGGCGTGCAGGGCCTGCGCCAGCTCGCCGGACTGCACGACCGGCTGGGCCTCGAGGGCACCGACGTCATCCTCACGTGCGCGCCGCTGCACCGCGGCAAGGGGCTGCAGCTGCTCGGCATGGCCCTGCTGACCGGCGCCACGCTCGCGAACGCCGCGCACACGCCGGCGGCCGACCGCATCCGCATCATCCGCGAGCGCTTCGTCTCGGTGCTCTCCGCCTCCCCCAGCCAGCTCACCGGCATCCTCGACGAGCTCGAGCGCACGGGCGAGAAGCCGCCGCGGCTGCGCCGGATCCTGGTCGCCGGCCAGGACCTCGACGCCGACCTCGTGCGACGCCTCCACACGGTGTGGGGCCCGATCGTGCTCAGCGCCTACGGCTCGGTGCAGACCGGCACCGTCGCCGTCGCGACGCCCGAGCTGCTGACGGCGCACCCCGGCACCGTCGGCCGTCGGCTGCCGGGCGCCGACTTCGGCATCGTCGGGCACGCCGGCCGCAGCGACGCGAGCGGCCTGCTCTGGGTGCGCGGCGCGCACGCGACGGTCATCACCGAGGACCGCGCCCGCATCGAGGACGGCATGCTGACGATCGACGGCCCGATGACGCAGCCCGACACGTCGGAGTAGCGTCCGGAGGACTCAATGCGACGCAGTCGCGTTGAGTTCGGAGGACGCTAGGTGTTGTGTCTCGTGAGGTTGGTGACGGTCGGCGGGTCGTTCGGTAACGGGTGAGGTCCTCCGGGTGGGATGTGAAACGACCAAGAATCGCATCTCGCCAAGGAGGACCTCGTGACCCACCGTAACGCTCCGCTGACGCCCGAGGGGCGTCGCCGCGCCTGCCTGGAAGTCGATCGCGGGCGGCCGATCTGCCATGTCGCGGCCGAGCTCCGCATCGCCCGTCAGACGCTCGGGAAGTGGCACGCCCGCTGGATCGAGTTCGGCGAGGAGGGCCTGGAGGACCGCTCCAGCCGGCCCGGCTCGTCACCGAACCAGACGCCCATCGAGGTCGAGGACCTGATCGAGCAGCTGCGGCGCGAGCACAAGATCGGGCCCGTGCAACTGGCCGGCAAGCTGCGCGAGGCCGGTCACCACGTGCCGGTCTCGACCATCCACCGGGTGCTCGCCCGCCGCGGCATCAACCGGCTGCGCGACATCGCCCCGGACGGTGAGGACCTGCGCGAGCCGGTCCGACGCTACGAATGGGCCCGGCCCGGCGACCTGGTCCACGTGGACGTGAAGAAGGTCGGCCGCATCCCCGACGGCGGCGGCTGGCGCGTCCACGGCCGCGGCTCCGCGCAGGACCGGGCGGCGCGCAGGCAGCGGGTCGGCTACGTCTATCTGCACTCCGCCACCGACGACCACTCGCGGCTGACCTACACGGAGGAGCTCAGCGACGAGCGCGGCGCGACCGCTGCCGGCTTCTGGCAGCGGGCGGTGAAGTGGTTCCGCAGGCACGGGATCCGCCACATCCGGCGCGTGCTGACCGACAACGGCTCCTGCTACCGCTCCTGGGCGTTCGCGGCCGCGCTGGCGGCCTCGAAGAGCCGCCACAAGCGCACCCGCCCCTACCGGCCGCAGACGAACGGGAAGGTCGAGCGCTACCACCGCACCATGGCCACCGAATGGCTCTACGCCCGCGCCTGGAGCAGCAACGAGGAACGCGGCGACGCGCTCCACGCCTGGCTCGACTACTACAACTACGATCGACCCCACAGCTCACTCGGAGCCCGGCCACCCATCAGCCGATGCACCACGCCAGCTGTCACCAACCTCGCTGCATAGAACAGCTAGGTCGAGTAGCTGCGCGAAGCGCCGCGTACCGAGACCTGTCATCCGCCGGCGGTCCAGTGGACCTTCGTGCCGCCCTGTAGGCGAGCCCCCGCCCCACCTACCCGACCAGCTGCTCCACGAACACGTGCGGCGTGAACCCCGTCAGGTCGTCGATCCCCTCGCCCTGGCCGATGAGCTTGATGGGGATGCCGGTGCGCTCCTGCACGGCGAGGATGAAGCCGCCCTTCGCCGAGCCGTCGAGCTTCGTCACCACGAGGCCCGTGATGCCGGCGTGCTCGATGAACGCCATCGCCTGGTTCACGCCGTTCTGGCCGGTGGTGGCGTCGAGCACGAGCAGCACCTCCGAGATCGGCGACTGCTTCTCGATGACCCGCTTGATCTTGCCGAGCTCGTCCATCAGCCCGCCCTTGGTGTGCAGCCGGCCGGCGGTGTCGATGATGCACATCGTGTGCCCGTGCGCCTTCGCCGCCTCGACGGTCTGGAAGGCGACGGATGCGGGGTCCTGGCCCTCGCGCTCCGGCCGCAGGATCGCGGCGCCCGCGCGCTGCGCCCAGGTCGCGAGCTGCTCGACGGCGGCGGCGCGGAAGGTGTCGGCGGCGCCCACCACCACCGATTGGCCGTTCGCGACCAGGAA
>JBAZPY010000151.1:0-4739 GCA_041645515.1 Agrococcus sp. | reverse complement strand
GATCGCTGACGGCCTCCGCCAGCACGGCATGCAGGTGACCGAGGTGGTCGCGTACCGCACGGTGCCGGTGTTCGAGTCGGGGGAGCAGCTCGTCGAGGCGGCCGTGCAGAGCGGTTCGCTGCCCACCATCGACGAAGCCTCCGCCCGGCGGCAGCAGGAGCTGCAGCCCGCCGGCAAGGACGGCCAGGACGCCGTGCTCACCGCGGTCGAGCCGGCTGAGACGCCCATCGACGCGGTGCTCGTGACCTCCGGCTCGGTGGCGAAGCAGGTCGCGAGGCTCGGCCTGGCCGTCGACACGCGCATCATCGCGATCGGCGAGCAGACCGCCGAGGACTGCCGCAAGTACGGCCTGCAGGTCGCGGGCATCGCCGAGCGCCCGAACGCGCAGTCGCTCGTCGCCGCGCTCGCAGCGTCCGCCTCCTGATTCCTCAACGTCGCGGGTGGCAGCTCGCCGGCGATATCGCCTCGAACGACCACCCGCGACGTTGAGAACTCGGGCGGCGTAGCCTGGCGGCATGGCCGACACGAATCGCGCGCTCGACGCGCTCGCCGCATCCGGGCTCGCGCACGAGATCACCCGGCACGGGCGCGTGGGATCGCTCGCCGAGGCGGCCGCGGCCCGCGGCGTCGAGCCGGCGGACATCATCAAGACCATGGTCGTGCGCCGCGGCGAGGACGACCACCTGCTCGTGCTCGTGCCCGGCGACCGCACCATCGCGTGGCCGAAGCTGCGCGAGCTGCTGGGCGTCAGCCGGCTCTCGATGCCTGACGCCGACGCCGCGTTCGCCGTGACCGGCTTCCGCCGCGGCACGATCACGCCGTTCGGCACCACCCGTCCGCTGCCCGTCGTCGCCGACGAGCGGGTACTGGGCCGCCACGTCTCGATCGGCGGAGGCGAGCACGGCGTCGCCGCCACGGTCGACGGCGACGCGCTGGTCGCGCACCTGAAGGCGCAGGTCGCGGACGTGACCGACCAAGAGGCCTGAGCGCCAGCCGATCAGCGCGCTGGCGCCTCCGGCTCGGGGTCGCCGGAAGAGGGATCGGGCAGCGCGCGCAGCACCTCGAGCACCTGCTCCGCCGGCATCTCGCACGGGCGCAGCAGCGTGCCGGCCTCGGTGCGCCAGACGTTCGCGCTCATCCGACGCACACCGCCGAGCTCCTCGCCGTCGATCGTGCTCGACCGCGACCCGCACGGTCGACCCGCGTGATCCCCCACGCGCGCCCGCCGATCAGCAGCTCGCCCCAGCCGAGCGGCACGCGGGCCACCAGCGCATCCAGCTCGTCCGGGTCGGGCTCCACCCGCCAACCGTAGTCCCGACACCCCGCGCCCGAGCGGCGTAGCATCCGACCATCAACGCGCTCAGCGGCCACTCCCGAGGGGGCAGTCATGCACGTGGATCCCGCGATGCTCGACGCGGCCGTCGCGAAGCGCGCCTTCACCGGCGTCGCGACGGTCGACGTCGCGGATCGCCGCACGCTCGAGCGCTGCGAGGGCTTCCTGCACCGGGCGCTGCGCGTGCGGATGGCGGCCGACGCGCGCATCGCCATCGCGAGCGGCAGCAAGGGGTTCACCGCGCTCGCGGTCATGCGCCAGGTCGAGGAGGGCCGGCTGCGGCTCGACCAGCGCGTGCGGGAGCTGCTCGGCGACGACCTGCCGCTCATCGACGACGCCGTGACGGTCGAGCACCTGCTCACGCACACATCGGGCATCGGCGACTACCTCGACGAGGAGGCGGACTGGGAGCCGTCGGACCACGTGCTGACCCTGCCCGTGCACGCGCTCACGACCGCCGAGGCCTTCCTGCCGATGCTCGACGGCCACGCGCAGAAGTTCCCGCCCGGTGCACGGTTCGCGTACTGCAACGGCGGCTACATGGTGCTCGCGGTGCTGCTCGAGCGGGTCACCGGCGAGACGTACCACGAGGCCGTGCGGCGCCTCGTGCTGCGGCCCGCGGGCCTCGAGCGCACCGGCTTCCTGCCGCTCAACGCGCTGCCGGCCGATGCGGCGCCCGGGTACGTGCTCGAGGAGGGCGACCTGGTCAACACGCTGCACCTGCCCGTGCTCGGCAACGGCGACGGCGGGGCGTTCACGACCGCCGACGACCTGCACCGGTTCTGGCTCGCCCTGCAGGCGGGCCGGATCGTCTCGCGCGAGACGCTCGCGGCGATGGTCGAGCCGCGGCACGACGTGCCCGAGGAGCGCAAGCGCTACGGCATGGGCTTCTGGCTGCACCCGACGCACGAGGCCCTCATCCTCGAGGGCTACGACGCCGGCGCATCGTTCCGCTCGACCCACATCGTCGCGTCGCAGACGACCGTGAGCGTGCTCGGCAACAGCTCGGAGGGCGGCTGGCCGCTCATCGCCGCCCTGCAGGACGCCATCGACGCCGAGCTCGGCGCGTGAGCGGACCGCGCATGAGTGATCCGCGCATGAGTGACCCCCGCGTGCTCGGCCCCGACCTCGCGCCGACGCCCTTCACCGCCGAGGAGATCCGCGCGGCCTGCCCCGACGGCCACCGACTGCTCGTCCGCACCCGGCTCGGCGACCTCGTGACGTTCCACTGCAACAGCTTCGCGGCCGGCGACGGCGACGGCTGCGCGCTGACGCAGGTCATGACGGATGCGTCGGGCACGCCCGTAGACGAGCCGCGCACCGCCAGGGTCACCTGGCGCGAGCTGCAGGAGCACGCCGCGTTCCCCGCGGCGGCCACGACGATCTCGCGGGAGCGCCTCGCCTCGCCGCTCGGCGAGCTCGAGTGCCTGCGGTACGAGGTGCGGCGCGACGCCGGCACCGCGACGTTCTGGTTCGCGACCCGGCACCCCGGCATGCCGGTGCGCTACGAGACGGCCGACGGCGCGCTCGTCGAGGTGGTCGCGATCGGCTGATCGAGCAGTCCGGTCCGTCGAACTTCCTCGAACACGGGGGTTCCGGGGTCAAGACCCGCAGTTCAGGGAAGTTCGACGCGATCCGCCGGCTACGCGCCCGGCACCACGACCGCGCGGCCGCGCACCTTGCCGTCGTGCAGATCGGCGTAGGCCTGCAGCGCATCCTGGATCGGGTACTCCTGCGTCTCGATCCGGATCTCGCCGCGCTTGGCCATCTCCACGAGCTCGAGCAGCGACGCGCGCGTGCCCCACAGCGACGTGCGCACCTCGACGTCGTACGGGGCGGCGAGCAGGCCGACCTTCGCCGTGCCGCCGCCCGCGCCGACCACCACGACCGCACCCGCGACCTTGACCGACGCCATCGCGGTCGCACCGGTCGGGTCGATGCCGACGAAGTCGAAGACGACGTCGGCGCCCACGCCGTCCGTGAGCTCCTTCACCCGGGCCGCCGCATCCGCGTTCGACTCGATCGCCTCGTGCGCGCCCATCTCGCGCGCGAAGGCGAGCTTCGACTCGCCCACGTCGAGCGCGATCACCCTCGCCGACGTGAGCGTGCGCAGCAGCTGGATGGCGACGTGGCCGAGCCCGCCGGCGCCGATGACGACGGCCGTCGAGCCGCCGGTGAGGTGCGGCAGCACCTTCTTGATGGCCTCGTAGGGCGTCAGCGCGGCGTCGGTGAGGGATGCCGCGCGCACCGGGTCGAGGTTGCCGATCGGCACCAGGTGGCGGGGCGTGTCGACGACCATGTACTCCGCCATGGCGCCGTCGACGCCGAGGCCGGGGGAGACCATGCCGGTGAGGCACAGCTGCTCACGGCCGGACGCGCACATCGCGCACACGCCGCAGCCCCAGCATCCGTAGACGATGACGCTGTCGCCGACCTCGACGCCCGTCGCGCCCTCGCCGAGCGCCTCGACGACGCCCGCCGGCTCGTGCCCGAGGGTCATCGGCATCGGGTAGGGGTAGCCCTCCTCCGGGAACGACATGACGACCTCGTCGGAGTGGCACAGCCCCGAGGCGGTGATCCGCAGCAGCACCTGTCCGGGCCCGGCCGTGGGCTTCTCGACCTCGACCAGCTCGGGCCGCTGCCCGAATGCCGTGTACTGGACTGCCTGCATGATGCGCTCCTCCGATCGTGATCGAGGCGCCGGAGCCGAGCGACGCCGGCGCCTCGCTGCACCATCCACCCTAAGCAGGCGCATGCTCGACCGCACCACCTCTCCGGGTGCATCGTGGGTGCAGGCGATCGGAGGCTCTCGATGGTGGAGCGAGTGGATGTTGTGGTGCTGGGGATGGGGCCTGGCGGCGAGGTGCTGGCATCGCGCCTGCTCGACGCCGGCAAGCGGGTGGCGGTCGTCGAGCGTGAGCTGATCGGCGGGGAGTGCGCCTACTGGGCGTGCGTGCCGTCGAAGACGCTCCTGCGTCCCGCCGAGGCGGCGTCGGCGGCGGATGCGGCGGCCGGCGCGACGGGCGCCCGGCTCGACTGGCGTGCGGCGAGCGACTACCGCGACACGATGATCCGCCACCTCGACGACGCGAAGCAGGCGAAGGAGTACGCCGAGCGCGGCGCCATCGTCGTGCGTGGGGAGGGGCGCATCACCGCCCCTGGCCGGGTGCGCGTCGGCGACGAGGAGATCGCCGCCGACCACATCGTGATCGCGACCGGCAGCGCGCCGATCCTGCCGCCGATCGAGGGCCTCGACGACGCCACGGTGTGGACCAACCGCGAGACCTACACGGCGACCGAGCTGCCCGCGCGCGCGGTGGTGGTCGGCGGCAGCGCCGTCGGCATCGAGACCGCGACCTTCCTCGCGCGGTTCGGCGTCCCCGTCGTGCTCGTGCAGCGCGGGGAG
>JBAZPY010000150.1:0-4747 GCA_041645515.1 Agrococcus sp. | reverse complement strand
GTCGAGCACGTCGAGCGGACCGGGGCGACGTTCGTGCCGCCCTACGACCACCCGGACATCATCGCCGGCCAGGGCACCGTCGGGCTCGAGATCCTCGACCAGGTGCCGGATGTCGCCACCATCGTCGTGCCCCTCGGTGGCGGCGGGCTCGCGGCCGGCGTCGCGTCCGCGGTGCGGCAGCGTGCGGCGCGCGACGGCCGCCGGGTGAGGGTCGTCGGCGTGCAGGCGGAGCGTGCCGCGTCGTTCGTCGACTCGCTCGCGGCGGGGGAGCCCACCACGATCGTCACCCGCCCGACGATCGCCGACGGCATCGCCGTCGCGCGGCCGGGCACGCTGCCCTTCGCGATCGTCCGCGACGCCGTCGACGAGATCGTCACCGTCTCCGACGACGACATCGCTCGCGCGATGATCGTGCTGCTCGAGCGGGCGAAGCTCGTCGTCGAGCCCTCCGGCGCGGTCACGACGGCCGCCATCATGACCGGCCTGGTCGCATCCGACGGACCGACGGTCGCGGTGCTGTCGGGCGGCAACATCGACCCGCTGTTCATGGAGCGCGTCATCGCTCGCGGCCTAGCGGCCTCCGAGCGCTACCTGAAGGTGCGGCTCGCGCTGCCCGACCGGCCGGGACAGCTCGCCATCATCGCGCAGATCGTCTCCGACGAGCAGGCGAACGTGGTGGAGGTGCTGCACACCCAGCACGACGCGTGGACGTCGATCACCGACGTCTCGCTCGACATCTCGGTCACCACCCGCGGCCCGGAGCACGCGCAGCGCGTGCTCGCGGCGCTGCGGCGCGCGGGCTACGAGCCGCAGGTGCGATAGCGGGGACGCAGGAGGACCCCGCGATCGACGCGGGGCCCTCCACTCGCGCGGAGCTATCCGCGGTACGTCTGGACGTCCGTGATCTCGACGTCGATCGTGACGCCGGTGGGGGTCTGGTACGACGTCTGCTCGCCGATCTTCAGGCCCATGATGGCCGAGCCGAGCGGGCTCGCCTCGCTGTAGACGTCGAGGTCGTCGCCGGCCTCGGCGATCTCGCGGTTGCCGACGAGGAAGGTCGTCTCGTCGCCCGCGATCGTCGCAGTGACGACGGTACCGGGCTCGACGATGCCGGTCGCCTGCGGGGCGTCGCCCACCTTGGCGGTGCGCAGCAGCTGCGTGATCTGCGAGATCCGGGCCTCGATCTGGGCCTGGTCGTCCTTGGCGGCGTGGTAGCCGCCGTTCTCCTTGAGGTCGCCCTCGTCGCGAGCCTCTTCGATGCGCTTCGCGATCTCGGCCCGCACAGGGCCCTCGAGGTGCTCGAGCTCGCCCTGCAGGCGGTCGTACGCCTCCTGCGACAGCCAGGTCTCCGTGGTGCCGTTCATGTGGTCTCCTGATATGCAGAGAACCGGCCCCGTGTGGGCCGGTTCACATGGCATCTTATGTGACCCAGCACTCGGAGACCAATCCGTTCACAGCCGGCTCGCTGGTGCGCACCTCCACCCGATGGCTGGTCGTGTGCGCCTCGGCGGGCGGCAGGTCGACCTCGATCCACCCGACGATCCCGTAGTCCCCGTTGAGCGCCTCCACGGCGCAGCGCACGGGCGTGCCAGCATCGACGGAGACCTCGAAGGTCACGGCGATGGTGGTGTCGTCCTCGGGCTCGAAGCCGATGGTTCGCGACTGCAGCTGCGCCGAGGCCGGGTCTGTCGCGACCCACCACACACCCACGACCGCCAGCAGCAGGACGCCGATGCCGACGCTCCGCCCGAGCAGCCTCTGGCGTCGCGTGAGGCCGCGCGAGCGGCCGTAGCGGGCAGCGAGGTCAGTCATCAGGGCCTGTCGTGGGAGGATGGGGGCCTGCCAAGTCTACTCGTCGCGCCGCCCGGCGCGGCCCTCGCTGGCAGGAGAGGAGAGGCCGTGCGACGCCTGCTCGCGGTCCATGCGCATCCCGACGACGAGTCGAGCAAGGGCGCCGGCACCCTCGCGCGCTACGCGGCCGAGGGTGCGCAGGTGACCGTCGTCTCCTGCACCGGCGGCGAGAGCGGCAGCGTGCTCAACGCGGGCTTCGAGCCGAAGCATCGCGCCGCACGCGACATGACGGCGCTCCGCCGCGTCGAGATGGAGCAGGCGAGGGCGGCGCTCGGCGTCGACCACGTCTGGCTGGGCTACGTCGACTCCGGACTGCCCGACGAGGGCGAGCCGCTCCGCGAGCTCTCCTTCGCGACCATTCCGGTCGAGATCTCCGGTCGCCCCCTCGTGCGGCTCATCCGGCGCCTGCGCCCACAGGTGGTCGTCACGTACGACGAGACCGGCGGCTACCCGCACCCCGACCACATCCGCTGCCACGAGGTGACGATGTGGGCGGTCGAGCACTCGGCGGCCGGGCTGCCGGAGCTCGGCGAGCCGTGGGAGGTGGAGAAGGTCTACTTCGACCGGAGCATGAGCGGCCAGCGGCTGCGCGCGCTGCTCGCGGCCGTCGAGGCGCAGGCGCCCGACGACGACCGGCTGCCGTTCATGCGCGAGTGGGCCGAGCGCGTCGGCGAGCGCGGCGAGACGATGACGACGCGCGTCGACATCGGCGCCCACCTCGAGGCCCGCGACACGGCGCTGCGCGCGCACGCGAGCCAGGTCGAGCCGGACTCGCGCTTCTTCTTCTGGCCGCACGAGCTGCTGCTGGGCGCGTGGGCGACCGACGACTACGAGCTGGCACGCTCGCGCACGATGCACGAGGTGCCCGAGGACGACCTGTTCGCAGGCGTCGAGGAGGACTGATGCACATCCTGAACGCCGAGCCGCTGCCCTTCGACCCGAACCAGGTGACCCCGGGTGTGATCGGGTTCGCGGTGACGGCCATCATCGCAGTGGTCGTCATCCTGCTGCTGTGGGACTTCAATCGCCGCGTCCGCCGCATCAACGACCGCGCCGACGCGAAGGCGCGCATCGAGGAGGAGCTCGCCGCGCGGGAGGCGCAGCGCGCAGAGCCGGGTGCCCCCGCCGACGAGACGCCGTAGCGCCGCCTCGTCACAGCACGGCGATGGCGGTCGCGCGCCAGTGGTCGTCGAGACCCTCGAGCCGGATCGCGACGGCCCGCGAGCGGCCCGCCGCGCGGACCACGACCGCGCCCTCCACGACGCCGTCGGCGGCGTGGCACGCGCGCACGCTGCTGATGGCGAAGTTCGGCACCGAGCGGTCGCGCAGCCCGGAACGAGCGCGCCGCACCGTGATCGCGTGCCGCGCGAGCATGTCGTAGATGGGCTCGGTCACCCAGCGCGCGATCTGCTGCACGTCGCGCACGCCCAGCAGGATCTCGATGACGCTCGTCGCGAGGTTCTCGAGCAGCGAGACGGGGTCGGGCAGCCCCGCCGAGGAGCACGGCTGGAAGTCGAAGAACTCCTCCGCGTCGACCGTCGTCATCCGTCGTCTGGTCACCGCGCGGCCCCCCTCGCATCCGGTCCCCACCGGACGGCGACCCGAGTCGGCGACGCCGTGTGCGGGAGAACATAGACCCATCCGCGAAGGTGAGGGGATGGGGCACTTGCGAGCTGTGGACAACCCCCGAGGCACGACGCGGGCGCGCGAATAGATTCGCCGATGTGCGCTTCGACGACCTGTTCGACGACCTCGAGAGCCAGCTCGAGGCGGAGCAGGGCGCCGAGCGTCGCGACCTCGAGGCGGAGGAGGAGCGGTTCCGCATCGGCAGGCTCGAGCTGCGCGACCGGATCGCGGCGGCCCCGCGCCAGCTCGACATCACGCTGCGCTACGGCGGCAGGCTGCGGATCCGGCGGATGGCGCTCGGCAGGGACTGGCTCAACGGCATCGTGCTCGAGGGGGCTCCCGCGGGGACGGGCGCGCTCGTGCCGCTGCACGCGGTCGCCAGCATCGAGCTCGACGGCGATGGCGCGGCGGCATCGCTCCGCCCAGCCGCGGCGGGCGACCTGCAGGCGCGCCTCAGCTTCGCCTTCGCGCTGCGCGACCTCGCACGGCGACGGGTGTCGGTGATCCTCGAGGGGGCGATGCCGGCCGCCGGCACGATCGACCGCGTCGGCCGTGACCACCTCGACCTCGCCGCGCACGAGCCGGGGCAGCCGCCGCGGCTCGGCACGGTGCGCGCGTGGCGCATCATGCCGTTCTCGTCGTTCGACTGGGTCCGCGTGCCGTGATCAGCGCTCGCCGAAGAGGTCGGCGATGCTCGCGTCCTGCGCCTGGCGCCACAGCCCGCGTCGGCGCTCGAGCTCGACCCCGCGGTCGATCCACGCCTGCACCTCGTCGTCGGCGACGCGCCACGCGCCGCGCACCCGCAGCCCGCGCAGGTCGCCGGCCTCGAGCAGCTCGGCGACCGCCGCCGGGGTGATGCCGAGCAGGTCGGCGACATCTGCGACTGCGAGGAATCGACGTGCTTCGAACCGCATGCGCCCATTGTGGGCCAGTCGCGCGAATGGCGAGCCGAGCCTGTGGAGAACTGCAGCGACCGGCCGCTGCGACCTGCCACCGTGGTCGTCGGACGAGGGAGGCCCCATGGCAGCGCGCCGCACCTGGATGGATCCCAGGCTCGCGATCGGGGTCGTGCTCGTGCTCGCATCCCTCGCGGGCGTGTGGCTCGTCGTCCAGCACTCTGCGCGCACCGAGGTCGCGTGGGCCGCGACGCGCACGCTGCTGCCGGGCGAGACGATCGCCGCGGGCGACGTCCAGCAGATCGACCTGCGGCTGCCGCAGGGCAGGGACCGCTATCTCGCCGGGGCAGCGGAGCCGGTCGGATTCGTCGTCG
>JBAZPY010000149.1:0-4754 GCA_041645515.1 Agrococcus sp. | reverse complement strand
ACGGAGACGAGGGGCTGCCCGGCGTTGGCGTGCGCCGTGACGGTGCGCACCTCCAGCTCGGGATGCTGGGCGAGCAGCCGCAGCAGCTCGCCGCCCGCGTATCCGCTCGCGCCTGCGACGGCGACGGAGAGGCTCATGCCTCCAGGCTACTCGGGGCTGATCACTCGATGTGCCGTAGCGCGTCGGCGACGAACCGCACCTCGACCGCAGCGCGCACCTCGAGCTCGCCCGCCTCGAACGAGACGGCCGCGCCGGCGTCGGCGGCCTCCATCCTCATCGTCGCCATCCCGCCCCTCTGCGCGGGAGGCGCGGGCGTGGTCGTGCCGGGTTCCTGGATGGCGTCGACCAGCGGCGCGCCGAGGCCCGCCGCCGCCGCGTAGTCGCCAGCGCGCTCGACTGCGTCGGCGATCGCGCGCGAGCGGGCGGCCTTCGCGCGAGCCCGCTCGGTCTCGTCCGAGAGCGACCACTCGATGCCGCCGACCTCGTGCGTCTGGTGCAGGCCGACGCGGCCGATCCAGGTGCCGAGCGCCTCGAAGTCGCGGAAGCGCACGGTCACCGCCGCGGCCGCCGTGAACACCGAGCGGCGCGGCTGCCCCTCGCCCACCCACTCCTCGTGGTGCGAGATCCACACCCGGTCGGCATGCCACGACTCGGCGGCGCCCGCGGCCTCGTGCGCCTTCGCGTCGGTGACGAGCCGTCCGTGCGCCTCGGCGACCGCCTGCATCGCCGCCTCCGGGCTGGGCGCGCTCCAGCGCGACTGCACCGTCACCGTCGCCCGCTCCGCGCTGGCGCGCTCGACGGCCGAGCCGCATACCGTGATCTCCACCATGAGGCGGATGCTACTCGCGCAGCCTCGCCCCGTGCCGCTCGTGCGCGACGGCCAACCCGGCGAGCTTCGCCTCCGACGCCTCCGCGGCCGTCAGCGTGCGATCGGGCGCGCGGAACCGCAGCGCGAACGTGAGCGACTTCTCGCCCTCGCCCAGCCCTGTCCCGCGGTAGTCGTCGACGAGCGCGATGTGCTCGAGCAGCGCTCCCGCACCGTCGCGCACCGCGCGGCGCACGTCGCCGGCGGGCACGTCGACCGGGACGACGACCGAGAGGTCCTGCGTCGCCGCGGGCACCGGCGCGATGCGCTGCGTGTCGAGGCTGATGCGCGCGCGGTCGGTGAGCAGGCTCAGGTCGAGCTCGGTGACGGCGACGACGCGCGGCAGGTCCGCGGCGGCGGCGACCGCGGGCAGCAGCTCGCCGGCGACGCCGACGACCGTCTCGCCGAGCAGCAGCTCGGCCGTGCGGCCCGGGTGCAGCCACGGGCGCTCGGCCTGCCGCAGCTCGAGCTCGAGGCCGAGCGTGCGGGCGATGCGCTCCGCCGCCTCCACCGCGTCGGCGAGCCCGAAGCGCGCCGCCGCGGTGCCGGGCTGCTTGCGCACCCGCTCCCCCACGAGCAGCACGGCCGCGTGGTCGGGCTGCAGCGGCAGCCGGTCGAGGTCCGCGAGCTCGTCGTCCGTGGGCCGGGATGCGGCGCTCGGGAGGGTGTCGCTGCCCTGGCCGTCGACGCTCAGGAATACGCGGCCGAGCTCGAACAGCGCGAGGTCGGTCAGGCCCCGGCCGAGGTTGCGGTGCGCGGTGTCGAGCATGCCCGGCAGCAGCGCCGTGCGCAGCCACGGGCGCTCCCCGTCGAGCGGGTTCTCGAGCCGCACGGGCTCCGCACCGGTCAGGTGCGCCTGCTGCTCGGTGACGAACGGCGCGACGAGCACCTCCGTGAGGCCGTTCGATGCGAGCGCGTCGGCGACGCGTCGGCGCAGCCGCTGGGCGCGGGTGTACCCGCGGCCGGGCGGCGCGACGGGCAGCACCGAGGGGATGCGGTCGAAGCCGACGATCCGGGCGACCTCCTCCACGAGGCCTTCGCGGTCCACGAGGTCACGGCGCCACGTGGGCGGCGTCACCGTCCACGCATCCGCCGCCTCGGCGACACGCGCGCCGATGCGCTCGAGCGCGTCGCGCGCCTCGTCGACGGTGTAGTCGGCGCCGGTGTAGTCGCTCCAGAATCCGACCGGGATGCGGATGGGCGCCATCTCGGGCACGTCACCCACGTCGGCGCCCAGCTCGTCGAGCGTGCCGCCCGCGAGCTCGACGAGCAGCTGCGCGACGCGCGCGGCCGCTGCGTCCGCGACGGCCGGGTCGACGCCGCGCTCGTAGCGCTTGGACGCCTCCGAGAACAGCTTGTGGCGGCGCGCGGTGCGGCCGATCGTCACGGCGTCGAACGTCGCCGCCTCGATGAGCACGTCGGTGGTCGACGCATCCATCTCGGTCTCCGCGCCGCCCATGACACCGGCGAGGCCGATCGCACCGCGGTCGTCGGTGATGAGCAGGTCCTCGGTCGAGAGCGACCGGTCGACGCCGTCGAGGGTGGTGAGCCGCTCCCCCGGCATCGCGCGGCGCACCGTGATGCCGCCGCGCAGCTTGCCGAGGTCGTAGCCGTGGATCGGCTGGCCGAGCTCGAGCATGACGGCGTTCGTGATGTCGACGGGCAGCGAGATCGAGCGGATGCCGGCGAGGCGCAGGCGGGAGGCCATCCACGCGGGCGTGGGTCGGCTGGGGTCGATGCCCCGCACCACGCGGGCGACGAACCGCGAGCAGCCCTCGCGGCCACGGATGGGCGCGTCGTCGCGGAGGGTGACCGGGAAGCCGGTCGCGGTGCCCGTCTCGATCGCTGCCGGGTCGCGGAAGGGCTGGCCGGTCGCCGACGCGACCTCGCGGGCGATGCCGCGGAGCGACAGCGCGTAGCCGCGGTCGGGCGTGACGTTGATCTCGACGGCCTGATCGTCGAGGCCGAGGATCGCGAGCGCGTCCTCCCCCACCTCGCCGGGGATGCCGAGCTGGTCGAGCCGCATGATGCCGTCGTGGTCGTCGCCGAGGCCGAGCTCGCGCTCGGAGGCGATCATGCCGTCGGAGACGTGGCCGTAGGTCTTGCGCGCGGCGATCTCGAAGCCGCCGGGCAGCGCGGCGCCGGGGAGCGTGACGACGACGCGGTCGCCCTCGACGAAGTTGAGCGCGCCGCAGACGATGCCGCGGACGCCGCCGTTGGCCTCGCCGACATCGACCTGCACCCAGCGGATGGTCTTGCCGTTCTTCTGCGGCTCGTCGACGATCTCGAGCACGCGGCCGACCACGATGGGTCCGCGGAGCTCGCCGCCGTGGACGGCCTCCTCCTCGAAGCCGACGCGCACGAGCGTCGCGTGCAGCCAGTCGGCGGTGTCCTCCTTCGGCAGCTCGACGAGCTCAGCCAGCCATGACAGCGGGATCCGCATCAGATCACCATCCCGAACTGCTCGGTGAAGCGCACGTCGCCCTCGATCATGTCGCGCATGTCGTCGAGCAGGTACCGGAACTGGAGGGTGCGCTCGATGCCCATGCCGAACGCGAAGCCCGAGTAGACCTCGGGGTCGACGCCGGCCGCGCGCAGCACGTTGGGGTTCACCATGCCGCAGCCGCCCCACTCCACCCAGCGCGCGCCGCCGCGCATGCCGGGGTGCCAGACGTCCATCTCGGCGCTCGGCTCGGTGAACGGGAAGTAGTTGGGGCGCAGGCGGATCTTGGCCTCCTCGCCGAACATGGCGCGCGCGAGGTGCTCGAGCGTGCCGCGCAGGTGAGCCATGGTGATGCCCTTGTCGACGGCGAGGCCCTCGATCTGCGTGAACACCGGCAGGTGGGTCGCGTCGATGTCGTCGGTGCGGTAGACGCGGCCGGGCGCGACGATGTAGGTGGGCAGCTCGCGGGTCAGCAGCGTGCGCACCTGCACGGGGCTCGTCTGCGTGCGCAGCACCATGTGCCGGTCGGCGGGCGCGACGTAGAAGGTGTCGGACTCGCTGCGCGCGGGGTGGTCGGGGTCGACGTTGAGCGCGTCGAAGTTGTACCACTCGTGCTCGAGCTCGGGTCCTTCGGCGACCTCCCAGCCCATGCCGATGAAGACGTCGCTCATGTCGTCCATGAGCATCGTCAGCGGGTGCCGACCGCCGCGGGAGCGGATGCGCGGGAGCGCCGTGACGTCGACGCGCTCGGTCTCGAGCTGCGCGGCCTCCTCGACCGCGGCGAGCTCCGCCTGACGGGCGGCGATCGCCTCGGCGACGCGCGCGCGGCCGGCGCCGATCGTCTGGCCGGCGACCTTGCGGTCCTCGGGCGCGATGTCGCGGAGGCTCGCGTTGAGGGCGGCGAGCTCGCTGCCCTGCCCGTTGTGAGCGGACTTCGCAGCCTGCAGCTCGGCGGTCGTCGTGGCGGTCTCGATGGCGGCGAGCGCCGCGGTCACCGCGGCGTCGACGCGCGCGCCGAGGCCGGCGGGATCGTCAGGGGTTGGCACCCGACGATCCTACCGGCGGCTCACGTGGCGTCCGTCGTGCCTCCAGGGCCGGGGGTCTGCAGCTGCTGGCGGATCGCGCGGGTCGACAGCGGGATGCCCGTCGTCGGCGTCCCGTCGGGGCGCTTGCCGCGCGTCCGGGGCCTGGCCGACCACCGCGAGACGCGGTGCGCGAGCCAGGTGAGCGAGAGGTTGAGGGCGAGGTAGATGCCGAGCAGCACGAACGTCGTCGACAGCGCGTACTGGCCGGCGCCGTAGAACTCGGCGAGGTCGCGGCCGATCGTGATGAGCTCCGGGGCCGACACGATGTAGCCGAGCGCGGTGTCCTTGAGCAGCACGACCAGCTGCGCGATGATCACCGGCAGCATGATCCGGATGCCCTGCGGCAGCTCGATGAGCGCGA
>JBAZPY010000148.1:0-4763 GCA_041645515.1 Agrococcus sp. | reverse complement strand
CGCAGCAGGGGCCCGCGCTGTGAGGGTCGGCGTCATCACCTTCCCGGGCACGCTCGACGATCGGGACGCGCAGCGCGCCGTGCGGCTCGCGGGCCACGAGCCGGTCGCGCTCTGGCACGGCGAGCACGACCTGCACGGCGTCGACGCGCTCGTGCTGCCCGGCGGCTTCTCGTACGGCGACTACCTGCGCTGCGGCGCGATCGCCGCGCGATCGCCGATCATGACGGAGGTCGTCGAGGCGGCGGAGCGCGGCATGCCGGTGCTCGGCATCTGCAACGGCTTCCAGATGCTGACGGAGGCGCGGCTGCTGCCCGGCGGACTCGTGCGGAACGCCACGGGGCTGTTCGTGCGCCGCGACCAGGTGCTGCGCGTCGAGCGCACCTCCACCGACTGGACGAACCGGTTCACCGAGGGCCAGGAGATCGTCATCCCGCTCAAGAACGGCGAGGGCCGCTTCGTGGCGACGCCGGAGGAGGTCGAGCGCATCGAGGGCGAGGGCCTCGTCGTGTTCCGCTACGTCGGCGACGACCCGAACGGCTCGGTCGACGCCATCGCCGGCCTCGCGAACGCCGCCGGCAACGTCGTCGGCCTCATGCCGCATCCCGAGCACGCCGTGGAGCTGGGCTTCGGTCCGACCACGACCCGCATGAAGGCGGGCCTCGACGGCCTCGACATCTTCAAGTCGGCGCTGGAGCGCATCGCGGCCTGACGCGCACCGCGCCGCCGGCCGCCCGTTGCCCGCTCGCACAACGCAAGCCCAGCGCCGTGATCCAGCCGGCGCCGCGCCCTGCCCTGCCCCGCAGCCGCTCGCTCGGCGGCTCGGGCTTGCGTTGTGCATCGCCGGCACGGCTCAGACGTAGGTGTAGACTGGCTACATGACGAGCACCGCGAACCGCACGGACACCGGCGCCAGCCCCAAGCGCGTCTACCGCTTCCTCGCGATCGCGGAGGCGGTCACCTGGACGCTGCTGATCGTCGCGATGATCGCGAAGTACGGCTTCCGGCTCGACGCGCTCGTGCCGATCGCCGGGCCGATCCACGGCTTCGTCTTCCTCGCCTACGGGGCCATGCAGCTCGTCGTGGGCCGCAATCAGCGCTGGCCCGTCCGCGCCGTGCTGCTCGGCATCCTCACCGCCGTCATCCCGTACGCGACCATCCCGTGGGAGCGCCGCCTCGAGCGGCGCGGCGCCCTCGAGGGCCGGTGGCGCACGGAGGCGACCGACGACCCGCGCGACACGACCGCGGTCGACCGCGC
Organism: Agrococcus sp.; assembly: GCA_041645515.1. Taxonomy (GTDB): domain Bacteria; phylum Actinomycetota; class Actinomycetes; order Actinomycetales; family Microbacteriaceae; genus Agrococcus. The sequence goes on along the minus strand of JBAZPY010000148.1, from coordinate 3,508 downwards.
CTTCCGGTGGGGCGTGCGCCACCCCATCCTGCTCGTCGTCGTCGCCCTCGCGCTCGTCGCGGTCGCCTTCGTCGTGCTGCTGAACGCCGGTCCGCCGAGCGAGTGGTTCGCCTGAGCGACATCGGCGCACGACCCGCTCGGTAGGATCGAGGGACCGCCGAGCTGAGCTCTGAGGAGAGTCGTGACCCCTTCCACCCCGCGTGACACCGTCGATCGTGCCGCCGCGACCCCCGAGCGCGAGCAGCCCTTCGCGGCCCTCGGCCTGAAGCCCGACGAGTACGCGCGCATCCGCGACATCCTCGGCCGCCGGCCCACGAGCGCCGAGCTCGCGATGTACTCGGTGATGTGGAGCGAGCACTGCTCCTACAAGTCGTCGAAGACGCACCTGCGCACGTTCGGGCAGAAGGTGACGCCCGAGATGCAGGAGCGCCTGATGGTCGGCATGGGCCAGAACGCGGGCGTCATCGACGTCGGCGAGGGCTGGGCCGTCACCTTCAAGATCGAGAGCCACAACCACCCGTCGTTCGTCGAGCCGTTCCAGGGCGCCGCGACGGGTGTCGGCGGCATCGTGCGCGACATCATCTCGATGGGCGCGCGCCCGGTCGCCGTGATGGATGCGCTGCGCTTCGGTGCGATCGACCACCCCGACACGGCACGGGTCGTCCACGGCGTGGTGGGCGGCATCTCGTTCTACGGCAACTGCCTCGGGCTCCCGAACATCGGCGGCGAGACCGTCTTCGACGCCGTCTACCAGGGCAACCCGCTCGTCAACGCGCTCGCCGTCGGCGTGCTGCGGCACGAGGACCTGCACCTGGCGAACGCGACGGGCGTCGGCAACAAGGTCGTGCTGTTCGGCGCCCGCACGGGCGGCGACGGCATCGGCGGCGCCTCGATCCTGGCCTCCGAGTCGTTCGACGAGGAGGGCCCGGCGAAGCGCCCCGCCGTGCAGGTGGGCGACCCGTTCGCCGAGAAGGTGCTCATCGAGTGCTGCCTCGAGCTCTACGCGGCGGGCGTCGTCGAAGGCATCCAGGACCTCGGGGCGGCGGGCATCTCGTGCGCCACGAGCGAGCTGGCCGCGAACGGCGACTCCGGCATGAAGGTCGAGCTCGACCACGTGCTGCTGCGCGACCCCACGCTCACGGCCGAGGAGATCCTCATGTCGGAGTCGCAGGAGCGCATGATGGCGATCGTCGACCCCGCGAAGCTCGACGAGTTCTTGCGCGTCACCGCGAAGTGGGATGTCGAGACGAGCGTGCTCGGCGAGGTCACCGGCGACGGCCGGCTCGTCATCACCCACTCCGGCGAGACGATCGTCGACGTCGACCCGAAGACGGTCGCGATCGACTCCCCCGTCTACGAGCGTCCGATGGCGCGCCCAGACTGGCAGGACGCGCTGCAGGCCGACAGCGCCTCCTCGCTGCCGCGGGCCTCGGGCGCGGCGCTCGGCGACCAGCTGCTCGCGCTCGCCGGTTCGGCGAACCTGGCCGACGCATCCTGGATCACCGACCAGTACGACGACTACGTGCTCGGCAACACCGCGCTCTCGACGCCCGACGACGCGGGCATGGTGCGCATCGACGAGGAGTCGGGCCTCGGCTTCTCGGTGGCCGTCGACGCGAACGGCCGCTACTGCCAGCTCGACCCGCGCGAGGGCGCCAAGCTCGCGCTCGCCGAGGCGTACCGCAACGTCGCCGTCTCGGGCGCGACGCCCGTGGGCGTGAGCGACTGCCTCAACTTCGGCAACCCCGAGATCCCGGCCGTCATGTGGCAGTTCGCCGAGGCCGTCGACGGGCTGGCCGACGGATGCGTCGAGCTCGGCATCCCCGTCACGGGCGGCAACGTGTCGTTCTACAACCAGACCGGCGAGACGCAGATCCACCCGACCCCCGTCGTCGGCGTGCTCGGCATCATCGACGACGTCGACCGCCGCCTGCCCTCCGGCTGGCAGGACGACGGCCAGGCGCTCTTCCTGCTCGGCACCACCCGCGACGAGCTCGACGGCTCGGCGTGGGCCGGCGCGATCCACGACCACCTCGGCGGGCTGCCGCCGAAGGTCGACCTCGCCGCCGAGAAGGCGCTCGCCGGGCTCATGCAGGGCGTCGCGTTCGAGGGTCTCGCGACCGCCGCGCACGACCTCTCCGAGGGAGGCCTCGGCATGGCCGTCGTCGAGGGCGCGCTGCGCTTCGGGATCGGCGCGCGCATCTGGCTGTCGGGCATCGCCGACCGCGACGGCGTCGACGACACCGCCGCGCTGTTCTCGGAGTCGGGCGCCCGAGCGCTCGTCGCCGTCGCCCGTGAGGACGAGGTCAAGTTCACCGGCATGTGCGAGGCGCGCGGCGTGCCCGTGCTGCGCATCGGCGTGACGGATGCGACGAGCGGCGTCATCGAGGTCCAGGACGTCGCGACCCTCTCGCTCGACGAGCTGCGCACCGCGAACCGCGCCCCCATCCGCGGCCGCTTCGCCTGATCCTCAACGTCGCCAGTGGTGGCTCGGCCGGCATAGCGCCGCGAGCGACCACTGGCGACGTCGAGATCAGGTCGTGACCTCGGGCGGCGATGGGGAAGCCTATGCTTCAGCCATGGAGCTCACCGTCCCCGCGATCAACATCTTCGCCGTCCTGCTCGCGACCGTGGCCGCGATGGTGGTCGGCTTCGTCTACTACCACCCGAAGGTGCTCGGCACCTCGTGGATGAAGGCGATCGGCCATACCCCCGACACGATGGGCCGCGGCGTGAAGCCGTGGGTCTATCCGCTCATCATCGTCTGCGCGTTCGCGACCGCCTGGGTGCTGGCCGGTGCCACGTGGATCAGCCAGGAGTTCTACGGCGGCTTGTTCCTGCTCAACGCGCTCGTCACCGGCTGGATCCTCTTCATCGGCTTCACGCTCGCGCGCGTCGTCGTGCACGACGCGTTCGACCCGCGCGGATTCCGGGTCACCGGCCACACCGCGCTCAACGAGGTGCTGGTCATCACCGCGATGGCGCTCGTCATCGGCATCTGGCCGCCGGCAGCATGAGCGACATCACCCTGACCCTCGAGCGGTCGATCGCCGCTCCGCCGGAGGCGGTGTGGCGCGTGCTGACCGATCTCGAGGCCGCTCCCGAGGTCCTCTCCGGCGTCGCCCGCGTCGAGCGGCTCGCAGGGGCCGGCTACACGATCGGCACGCGCTGGCGCGAGACCCGTACGATGATGGGCCGCGAGGAGACCGAGGAGATGGAGGTCGTCGGCATCGACGAGGGGCGCTCCACGATGATCGCGGCCGAGGCGCGAGGCATGGCCTACCGCACCGAGTTCACGCTCGACCCGACCCCGGAGGGCACGCTGCTGCGGATGCGCTTCGGCGGCTCCCTGCAGTCGCCGTCCTGGGTGCAGCGCGTCGTCGCGAGGCTCACCGCCCGGCTCGGCACGGCCATGACGCGCAAGATGATGCAGCAGGACCTCGACGACATCGCGACGGCGGCTGAGGCGGCTCGCTGAACCTTGCCTGCCCGTAGGGACCCCGTCCGC
>JBAZPY010000147.1:0-4789 GCA_041645515.1 Agrococcus sp. | reverse complement strand
CCTTGGCGAAGTACGCGTCATCCGGCGTCATGCCCATGGCCAGCGTGCCGAGCCAGATGTTCTCCTCGCCGGAGAGCTCCGGTACGAGCGCCGCGCTGACGCCCAGCAGCTGAGGCTGCGCAGACGCGACGACGGTGCCGGAGGTTGCGGGCTGCAGACCTGCGAGCACCCGCAAGAGAGAGCTCTTCCCGGAGCCGTTCAAGCCCACAAGGCCCACCATCTCGCCTTCACGGGCAGCGAGCGTCACCCCCCGGAGCACCGGCCCCGTCACTGCCTTCTTCGAGGCGAACGAGCGAAGGGTGCGCCGCTCCGTGCGCTGCACCCGGTACCGCAGGCGCACGTTCTCAGCGGCGATCGTGACCTTCGGGTCATCGCTCAGTCGCCATCCGACAGCCGGCTCACTCACGTCCGTACCGCTCTTCGTCTCGCCAGAACAGACCGAACCCGATGACGAGTGCACCGAGAGCCCACGCGACGAGGCCCAACCACTGCCCGGCCGGTGGCACCGCGCCATCGATGAGCACGGTTCGATACAGGTCGAGCACGATGTAGATGGGGTTGGCCTCGATGATCGCCAGTGCGGTGGGGTGCTGGATGAATCGGTCGACGGGGAAGATCACGGCAGAGCCGTACATCAGCAGACGAGAGACGAAGCTCATCGCCTGCGCAAGGTCGGGCAGCAGCGACCCGAGCCAGCCGAAGAAGAGCGCGAAGCCGACGTTCAGGGCGACGTGGAGAGCAAGGATCACGGGGAAGAACGACCACGTGATCGTCGGCGCCTCGTGTGGCGGGATCGCCATGATGGCCACGAGCATGACGCCGATCGCCGGCATGCTGATGAAGATGTCGCGGAGCACAAGGGACAGCGCGAGCGACGCTCGAGGGAATGCGAAGGCTCGGATCATCGGTTTAGATCCGCGGACCAGTGTGGTGCCGCCAGTGATAGCGCGGCTCGACAGCTGGAACATGAAGACGCCGACCAGGATGAATGCGACGTAGTTGTCGAGGTCGCCGCCGATGTCGAGCACGAGCCCGAAGATCACCCAGTAGAACGCGGCGTCGAGCAGCGGGCGCAGGATGTACCAGAGTGCCCCGAGACGCTCGTTGGCGTACCGAGTCAGGGCCTCGCCACGAGCGCCGGCCCAGATGAAGTGCCGCCGGTCCCAGAGCTCCGTGAGGTACTCACGCAGGGGTGGCCGGCTGCCGACACGTCGTAGGTGGCTGACATTGCCATAGCGGGCCTGCAGCTCGCTGCGCAGCTCCGGAGAGAGCAGCTGGGCGCCGGATTGACGCGTGGACCACGCTCTCCTCCACTGCGTCCGCAGTCCCCCCGACTCAGAGCGCTGCGACTTCGAGGTCATGCGTGCCTGAGCAATCTGTGAGGGGGGCGGAGTGGTCGAGGCGCACCGAAGGGCTCGCCGGACCCATAGTTCCACACCACCGGTTATTTGCCGATTGCGAGGAACGCGCCCGCGTAGATCTGACCGAGGGAGCGCCACGTCCGAGTCGCTGCGCGCGACCTTGCTGGCGCGATCATGTCGACGCGGAGGACCTCGTCCGTAAGCGCCCGCCCGATGGCGGCAGCGAGCGCTGGCGCATCTCCCGGCGGCACTGCCGCACCTTTCGCTGCCAGCTCATCACCGATGACCTCGAGCAGCGGCGGCAATGCGCTCACCAGCAGCGGCCGGCCGCTCGCCATCGCCTCGATCGGCTTCAGGGGCGGGACTGTGCGAGTCACCTCGCGGTCCAGCCTCGGCACGACGAACAGGTCAAACGCGTCTCGGTAGGCGGTCACGGCATCCCGTGGGACTCGGCCGGTGAAGTGCGCGACCTCGCCGAGCCCCAGCGCCGCCGCCTGCGACTCGAGGCCTTGTCGAGCGGTGCCGTCGCCGACCAGCAGCACGCGCACGTCGTGGCCGTCCGCACGGGCGAGGGCGACCGCATCCAGCAGCACGTCGAAGCCCTCGTAGTCGACGAGCGAGGAGGTCGAGCCGACCCAGAACCCGTCGCGGGGGAGTCCGAGTGCCTCACGAGCGTCGGCGGGCGCGGGTGGCGTGCGCTCGAGCAGTGCTTCGTCGATCCCGTTCGGCACGAGCGCGATGCGATCCCTCGGCACGCCTCGCGCCGCGAGGTCGTCGCGCATGCTCCCGGACAGTGTGAAGACGGTGTCCGCGGCGCTCGCCAGCTCAGCCTCGCGCTCGCGAGTCAAGCGGAAGCGCTCGCTCGCGGACGCTCTCGCACGCGCCTCTTCACTGCCGAGCCCTGCGACCCAGGTCTGCTCGAGCATCCCGCGCACCTCATAGGCCCACGGAAGGCTCAGCGCCTCGGCGACCTCCCGCACGACGAGGGCGTTCGGGTAGTGCGTCGTCGTCTGCAGCGCGGATGGGCTGACGCGTGCCGCTAGGGCGAGCAGCGCGTCAGCCTGCTGCACCAGGCGGCCGTCGGGCGTCGGTGCGAGGCGTGTCGGCAGCGCCCGGTGGTACTCGATGTCGTCCACGACGTCGACGGCGGCGGCTCCGAGCCCGCCCACGACCACCGGGTAGCCGACCCGCGTCATCACCAGCGGATCGAGGCCGGCGTCGCGCTGTGCCTTGAGCACCGCGTGCGATCGAACGGTGTAGCCCGACTGCGTGTGAGGGAGTGAGTTCGTCAGGAGGTGCAGCACGCGGGTCTGCGCCGCTGGTGGCACGTCGAGGGCGCCGGGTGACCACCGCAAGCGGGTGCCTGGCGTCATCAGAGCGAGCTCAGCGCGCAGCGCGCGATGCAGCCGGGAGCCGGGCCGGTGCTCGGCCAGCAGCGCGATCGCCCGCGTCGCCTCGCCCAGCTGCCAGGCAGCACGGGCTCTCGTGGCGACCCGGACGTGCGGGTCGTCGACCACGAGCTCGGGCACGCCGGCAGCCTGGGCGATCTCCGCCGCCACGGGGGAGAGGGATCCGCGCGAGGCAAGCTCGACCAGCTCGGCGCGTGTGGCGACGAGGTCGCCCGACAGCCAGATGCCCACGAGCTCGCGCTCTGCTGCGCCCATGGATCTTGAGAGCGCCTGCAGCGGCACCTGCGCTGCAGGGAACCGGCGCACCAGCTGGATGGCGAAGGTCAGGGGGTCCTCGGTGACGGATCGGAATCCGGTCGCGCCGGCCATCGCCGCATTGCCCGCGAGCCGTGCTGCGCGGGACGCGGAAAGCGGATTGCGTCGCGCGGGAACAGCCATGGTGGCCATTGTGGCACCCGCTAGCCTGACCCCATGCGGCACTCCGTCACCAAGGTCGTCATCCCTGCGGCGGGACTCGGCACTCGATTCCTGCCCGCGACCAAGGCGCTTCCGAAGGAGATGCTCCCGGTCGTCGACAAACCCGCTATCCAATACGTGGTGGAGGAGGCGGTTCGCGCGGGTCTGCCGGATGTGCTGTTCGTCACCGGGCGCAACAAGAACGCGCTCGAGAACCATTTCGACCGCGCGACCGAGCTCGAAGCCATCCTCATGCGCAAGGGCGACGAGGAGCGCTTGTCGAAGGTGGCGGAATCGACCGGCCTCGCGAACGTGCACTACGTCAGGCAGGGCGATCCGCTCGGCCTCGGCCATGCGGTGCTGCGCTCGCAGGCGCACGTCGCGGGCAACTCGTTCGCGGTGCTGCTCGGCGACGACATCATCGACCACCGCGACCACCTGCTCGAACGGATGCTGCAGGTGCACGACCAGCGCGACACGAACGTGGTCGCACTCATGGAGGTCGACCCATCCCAAGCCCACCTCTACGGCGTGGCCACCGTCGAGGCGACGGATGAGGACGACGTCGTGCGCGTGCGCGGGCTGGTGGAGAAGCCGGAGCCGGGCTCGGCTCCGTCGAACCTCGCGGTCGTCGGCCGGTACGTGCTGAAGCCCGAGATCTTCCCGGTGCTCGAGCGCACCGAGCCGGGTCGCGGCGGCGAGATCCAGTTGACGGATGCGCTGCTCACGCTGGCGGAGGACGAGACCGACGGCGGCGTGCACGGCGTGATCTTCCGCGGCCGGCGCTATGACACCGGTGATCGCCTCGACTACATCAAGGCGAATGTGCAGCTAGCGGCGGAGCGAGACGATCTCGGCCCGGGGCTGCGCACATGGCTGCGGGACTTCGTGGAGAGCTTCGAAGACTGAATAGCAATCGGTTGCCGATTTGCAGTGCTTTCCAACAGGCGATGCTGAGTTTGTGAAGGGTGCATATTGCGCTACCTTTCTCGGCATGGCAAAGAAGACAATGGTCCAATTGGTCGACGATTTCTCAGGTGATCCGATCGGCGATGGCGAGGGCCGTACGATCCGATTCGCGTTCGATGGCGCCGAATACGAGATCGATCTCACCAACTCTCACATCGAGGAGTTCTCCAACGCGCTCGAGGACTATGTGCGCGCATCCCGCCGCGTCTCCGGACGCCGGAAGACGGGCGCCCAAGCAGGCCGCAGCGGCAATGGCGGCGGCGGCAACAGCGAGACCGCGGCGATCCGGGAGTGGGCGGAGTCGCAGGGGCTGAAGGTCGCGTCGCGCGGCCGGATCTCGGCGGACATCGTCGAGCGGTACAAGAACCGCTGACTCGGAGTTGCGAAGGGGCGCGGCATCACTGCTGCGCCCTTTTCCGTTCACCGCGGATGGATACGGTACGGCGGGCGCCTGCGGGCGTCAGTTCCCGACGCTGACGCCATGTCGGCAGAGAGCACGAGCAGCAGTGAAGATCGTCATCGTAGGAACCGGATATGTCGGGCTCTCGAATGCCGTGGTGCTCGCCCAAAACCACCGGGTGATCGCGGTCGACA
>JBAZPY010000146.1:0-4796 GCA_041645515.1 Agrococcus sp. | reverse complement strand
TCTACCTGTCCCGGTCGAGCCGCATCGACCACGACCCGCGCTCGGTCCTGCTGCAGGCGCTGGGTCACCACGTGCTCGGCCACTCGGTGCCCGCCGACTACGGCGCGTTCCTGCGCCAGCGCATCGAGACGAACTACTTCGCGGCCGCGCTGCTGATGCCAGAGCGCACGGCGGTCGACTTCCTCGCCGGCGCGAAGGCGGAGCGGCAGCTCGCCATCGAGGACCTCCGGGACGCGTTCGCGGTCTCGTACGAGACGGCGGCGCACCGGCTCACCAACCTCGCGACCGTGCACCTGGGGATCCCCCTGCACTTCCAGAAGGTGCACGAGTCGGGGATCATCTACAAGGCGTACGAGAACGACGGCGTGACGTTCCCGGCCGACCACACGGGCGCCATCGAGGGGCAGCCGGTCTGCAAGCGCTGGACGAGCCGCGAGGTGTTCGACGTCGCCGACAAGGTGAACCCGTTCGAGCAGTACACCGAGACGCCCGCCGGCACGTTCTGGTGCACCGCGATGACGGAGCGGAGCGCGGCGGGGGAGTTCTCGCTCTCGATCGGCGTGCCGTTCTCGCAGGCGAAGTGGTTCCGCGGGCGTGCCACGAAGGAGCGCTCGGTCTCGCGCTGCCCGGATCCGTCGTGCTGCCGCACCCCGCCCGCCGAGCTCGCCGCGGCCTGGGCGGGTCAGGCGTGGCCGAGCGCGCGGGCGCACTCGCACCTGCTCGCGGCGCTGCCGCCCGGTGCGTTCCCCGGCGTCGACGAGACCGAGGTCTACAGCTTCCTCGCCTCTCGGTCCTAGGTGGCGTACTGCGACAGCGCCGCCTCTGCGTCGCCGTCGAGCAGGGCGAGCGCCCGTCGCAGCGCGGTGCTCGAGGTGTGCGCGGTGTAGGGGAGGTACACGACCTCCACGCCCACCGCGGCGAACTCCCGCTCGAGCCGCAGCGCGCGCTCGGTGCCTCGCCAGTCGTCGCCCTTGAAGTAGTGCGTGAAGCCGACCTCGCGCCAGGTGTCGAGCTTGTCGAGCGCCGTCTCGACGTGCACGCGGTCGACCCACCGGATGGCGCGGACGATCTCGACGCGCTCGAGCGCGGGGATCACGGGCTCGACGCCCTTCGTCGCACGGAGCAGGTCGTCGGTCACGACGCCCGCGACGAGCTCGTCGCAGTGCTCTCGAGCGTGCCGCAGGATGTTGAGGTGGCCGATGTGGAAGAGGTCGAAGCCGCCTCCCGCGTAGCCGATGCGCTGGCTCATCGCTCTCCTGTCCACGACCGGCCCGCATGTTTGCGAACGCTGTTATGCACAGTAGGCACTTCTTCCGAAGTGCGCAACTCTCGCGGTCAGTCGACGTGCACGGGAGCCGGTTCGCGGGCGTACTCGAACTCGTCCAGGCCGAGCGCCCCGAGGATGCGTCCCTGCGCGAACCAGAGCCGGCGACGGTAGGTCGCGCGTCCCGCGAGGTCGCCGCGCAGCAGCGAGACCGCCTCGCCCGCGGCGAAGGCGGGCACGCGCACGAGCCCCCCGACGAGGAAGCCGGCCCGCTTCGCGAGCCTGCCCCTCGGGCTGTCCGCCCGCGTGTACAGCCGTGCGCGCACCTGCCCCTGGCAGATGGCGCGCCTGCGCACGAAGGCGATCGTGGTGCGGGACGCCTCGATGTCGTCGCGCGCCACGGAGTCGGCCGAGGCGACGATCGTGCCTCCCGCCGCGATGAGGTCGCGACCGAACTGCACGTCCGAGCCGCCCGAGAGCCCGAGCGAGACGTCGAAGCGCACGTCGAGCGCTCGCACCCGGTCCGCGTCGATCAGCACGTTGCCGGTCTTGAGGCCCGGAAGCCGCTCGCCGTTCGGGATCCGCGTCCTCCGCATGAAGCCGCCGGCCGCGACCCACGGATCGGTGCCCTCCGGCCAGACGTAGCGCACGAAGCCCATCACCGCCGCGGGTCGGTGCTCGAGCCACACGTCGACGAGCCCGGCGAGCCAGCCCGGCTCGGGGACCAGGTCGTCGTCGATCATGACGACGAGCTCACCGGGAGCCGCCGCGTCGAGCGCCGCCTGGCGCGTGGCGGCGATGCCGGGGGTCGCCTCCGCGAGGTACTCCACGCCGAGGGATGCCGCGGTCGCGGCGGCGGACTGCTGGGGGTCGTTGTCGACGACGAGGATCCTCGTGGCCGCGTCCACCTGCCGCGCATCCGCCCGGATGCCGTCGATGAGCGCGGGCAGCAGCTCGGCGCGGCGGAAGGTCGGGACGGCGATGAGCACGTCCGGCGCGGTCACGACCGGCCTCCGCCGCGCCGCCGCTCGATCGCCGCCGCGAACGCGTCCCGGTGCTGCGCGCCCACCCCGTCCCAGTGCCGACGGCTGAGGTCCGGCGAGCCCGCTGGCGGTCGCTCGCGGATCGCGTCGGCGAACCCGCGGAGGTGGGCACCGGTGAGCGGCCCCTCGAAGGTCGTCACCCAGCCGGGGCCGACCTCGGTCGCGAGCAGCTCGGTGACCTCGGTGCGGGGGACCAGCACCGGGCGGTCGAGCGAGAGGGCGGCGAGCACGCTGCCGGAGTTGTGCATGGAGCGGAACGGTAGCACCAGTCCCTCGCAGCCCAGCACGGCGCTCGCGAACGCCTCCTCCGGCAGGTGGCGGAGGTCGAGCTCCACCCTCGGGTCACGGGCCGCCCGGCGACGCAGCTCGTCCTCGATCGCGTCGGTCGTCGGGCTGCCCGCGACGCGCAGCCGCAGCTCTGGGCTCGAGCGCGCGGTGGAGGTGAACGCGTCGAGCAGGTCCTCGACGCCCTTGTAGGGGCGCACGAGGCCGACGAAGCCCAGCACGCCGGGCTCCGGTGCCCGTCTCGGCACGGCCGCGAACCACTCGCGATAGTGCCCGTGCGGGACGAGCGTCGTCGGGATGCCGCCCGCCGGGGTGCGCTCGTTCAGGACGATGCGGTGGTCGGTCCTGCGCTCGAGCCACGCGAGGTAGCGCCGCTCCCACGGCGTCGACCCGGCGTGCGGCTCGAGGTTGTGCACCGTGCGGATGACGGCGACGCGGGTGAGCGTGAGCCTCGCCCGGAGCGCCAGCGCGAACGCGCGGCGTGCGACGGCCCTCGTGCGCGTCGTGCCGCCGAACAGCGTCTCCGGCCAGTGCAGCTGCAGCGCCTGGTAGCGGCCGAAGAGGGCGCGCCGCCGGTCGAACCGCAGGTGCTCCACGCCCTCCGTCTCGGCGAGGGCCCGGTCGAGCATGTGGATGTACGGGTTCGTCGTCGGCCGCGGCGGTCCGAACGACTGCATGACGCGCATCGGCCGCGCGCGGAGGGGCCGATCGGGCGTCATGCGCTCAGTGTGCCGCACGTTTGCCGATCGGGCACGGGGTCCTAGACTCAGCCGCAATCGGCGAGTCCGCCGAGGACGGGGGTGGCGCGTGTCCGAGTCGTTCTCCGACGTGCACGCCCGGCTCGCCTCCGCGCAGAAGGGGCACGCTCGCGGGGCCCCCGCGTACTCCGTGTACGTGAACCGCCGGCTCGGGCGCGTCTTCGCGGCCGCGGCCTACCGCTGGGGCTGGACGCCCGACGGGGTCACCGCGCTGAGCGCCGCACACACGTTCGCGGGGCTCGTCGTGCTGCTCGCACTGCCGGCGGCGTGGTGGACCGGGCTGCTCGTCGCGATCCTGCTCGCGCTCGGCTACGCGTGGGACTCCGCCGACGGCCAGGTCGCGAGACTGCGCGGCGGCGGCAGCCTGGCGGGGGAGTGGCTCGACCACTTCGTCGACGCGATCAAGATCGCGGCCCTCCACCTCGCCGTCCTCGTCGCGCTGTGGTGGCACACCCCGCTCCGCGACACGTCCTTCCCCGACACGGCGTGGCTGCTCGTACCGATCGGGTTCTCGATCGTCGGGGTGGTCACGTTCTTCGGGATGCTGCTCAACGACCTGCTGAAGGGCAAGGCGGGGGTGCCCTCGACCCACGCGCGCGGAGGCGGCACCGCCGGGCGGTCGCTGCTGCTGCTGCCCACCGACTTCGGCGTGCTGTGCCTCGTCTTCGTGCTCTGGGGCTGGACGACCGGGTTCCTCTGGGCGTACGCGGCGCTCGCGCTCGCGAACGCCGCGTTCCTCGGGCTCGCGGCCGTGCGGTGGTTCCGGGAGATCCGCGCGATCGACCGCGCGACGGTGCTGTGACCGACCGCGCCGTGACCGACCGCCGCGCGGATCCGCCGCCGTTCGCGGTCATCGTGGTGAGCTTCGGCTCGAGCGGGCTGCTGCGCGCGAACCTCGCGGCGATCGACCTGCCCGGCGAGGCCGTCGTGGTGGTCGTCGACTGCTTCAGCGACGCCGCCGAGCGCGAGCGGATCCGTGGGCTCGCGCTCGAGCGCGGCTGGGAGGCGGTGCTGCTCGAGGACAACGCGGGGTTCGGCGGCGGGATGAACGCGGGTGCCGCTCGTGCGATCGAGCGCGACGCCCGCGTGCTCGTGGCGCTCAATCCCGACGCGTCGATCGATCCGCGCTCGCTCTCGGCGCTCGTGGGGGCGGTGGACGCCGATCCCATGCTGCTCGCCTCACCGACCATCGTCTCGAGCGCGGGCGCGCCGTGGTTCTCGGGCGCCGACCTGTACCTCGACGACGGCGTCACCCGCGGTGCGGTGACGCGGGAGCGGTTCCCCGGCGCCGCGCGGCGCGAGTGGGCGACCGGCGCGTGCTTCGCCATCGCCGCGCGCCTGTGGCAGCGGCTCGGCGGGTTCGACGAGGCCTACTTCCTCTACTGGGAGGACATCGACCTCTCGCAGCGCGCGCTCGAGCTCGGTGCCCGGCTGCGGCTCGTCGAG
>JBAZPY010000145.1:0-4817 GCA_041645515.1 Agrococcus sp. | reverse complement strand
CAGGCGTCGCGGGTGCTCGCAGCGATCCCGCCGGTGCTCGGGGTCGCGGAGCGCTCGGTCGCCGACGCCCGCCAGGTGCTCGCCGAGCGCGAGGCCGCGCGTCGCGACCGGAACGAGGAGCTCGGCCGGCTGCGCCGCGACGAGGCGGCCCTCCGCGAGCGGCTGCAGGTCATCACCGAGCACGTGCACGTCGCCGAGATGGAGGCGTACGAGCAGCGCCTGCACCTGTCGAACCTGCTCGAGCGGGCCGGCAGCGAGCTCGGCCTCGAGGAGGCGGTGCTCGTCGCCGAGCACGCGCCCGAGGATGGCTGGGAGCGCAAGGCGGAGCAGGCGCGGCTGCAGGAGGCCGAGCGGAAGCTCGCGCGCCTCGGCCGCGTGAACCCGCTCGCGCTCGAGGAGTTCGCGGCGCTCGAGCAGCGGCACACGTTCCTCACCGAGCAGCTCGCCGACCTCGCGAGCACCCGCAAGGACCTCGAGCAGATCATCGCCGACCTCGACGTGACGATGGAGCAGATCTTCGCCGCCGCGTTCGAGGACACGAAGGCCGCGTTCACCGAGGTGTTCCCGATCCTGTTCCCGGGCGGCTCGGGCGCGCTCGCGCTCACCGACCCCGACAACATGCTCGAGACGGGCATCGAGGTGACGGTGCGACCCGCGGGCAAGAAGATCGACCGCATCTCGCTGCTCTCCGGCGGCGAGCGGTCGCTCGCCGCGGTCGCGCTCATGGTCGCGATCTTCAAGGCGCGGCCGAGCCCGTTCTACATCATGGACGAGGTCGAGGCGGCGCTGGACGACGCCAACCTCGGTCGGCTGCTGACGGTCTTCGAGCAGCTGCGGGAGGCGAGCCAGCTGATCATCATCACGCACCAGAAGCGCACGATGGAGATCGCGGATGCGCTCTACGGCGTCTCGATGCGGCAGGACGGCGTCTCGGCGGTCGTCGGGCAGCGCACGGCCCGCGAACGCGAGCGCGTCGACGCGTAGCGCGCACGCTGCGCTGCTGTCGCGGCTTGCGGCACCGATCTGCGGGTCCAACGCGCCGGCACCCGCAATTCGGTGGAGGTGCCTCGGGACCGCCTCGGATTGCCGTACCGATCTGCGGGTCGCGGCCGACACCAGCCGCAATCGCGTACCGGAACCTCGCGACCTCCTCGCGCTCGACGTTCAGCGCATCGCGGAGACCACGAACACGACGCCCGGGCCGTAGATGTCGTCGAGCGCGGCCTGGATCGAGCCGTCGTCGTAGGCGACGTTGAGCACGAGGATGCCTCGCTCGCCGGCGCTGCTGAGGAAGTCAGGCCGCTCGAGCGACCAGAGATCGGACTGCACGGACTCGAGGGTCGCGTCGTCGAGCGAGCCCTGCGGCACCTCGACCGCGGGCAGCTGGATCGCCGCCGCGCTCATGGGCTCGCCAGTCGGCGTGAACCTCTGCGCCTGTGCGTCGTACGTGCCCTCGACCGCGACCCGCTGCGCCCAGCGCACGCCGCCCGTCTCCTCGCGGTCGAACGCCGCCCAGTCCCAGCCGACGAGCTCGGGCCCGGCGCACTGCGGCGGCGCCGACTCGGCCACCGGTCCGACGCACAGGATCGCGCCGCCCTCCTGCTCGAGCACGGTGCCGATCGCGAGCACCGGCTCGGTGGCGCTCGGCATCGGCAGGTCGGCGAGCCGCGCCTGCGCGTCGGCGCCCGTCCCGACCGGTGCCGCGGGGGCGGTCGGGGTGTCGGATGCGCCGGGCGACGCGGGTGCGTCGGGCGTCGATCCGGCGCCCGCGCAGCCGGCGAGGGCGACGGTGAGCACGGCGGCGGCGATGCCGCCGACGATGATGCTTCTCATGGCATCACCGTAGGTCGCGACGACCACAAGCACAGCCCAACGTTCCGCACGATTCGGACGTCACCGACCCGAAGTGGCTACAATCCAACCATGACAAGCGCCACAGCATCCAATCGCATCGGCGTCCGAGCCCTGCGAGACGGGCTCAGCGCCCAGCTGCAGCGGGTGAAGGCGGGCGAGACGCTCGAGGTGACCGAGCACGGCCGGGTCATCGCACGTCTCATGCCGGTGTCGGAGCCGAGCGTGATCGAGCGACTCGTCGCCGAGGGGCTCATCCAGCTGCCGAGCGCGCCGCGCCGTCCGCTCCCCGAGCCGATCAGGATCGACGGCACGGTGTCGGATCTCATCGCCGACCAACGACGATGATCGCGTTCTTCGACACGTCCGCCCTCGTTGCGCTGGTGATCGCCGAGCTGGGCTCCGCGCGGGCCGCCGCGGCGTGGCGCGCGGCAACGCGCGTGCACGTCATCGCTCCGGCGGCAGCCGAGGCGCACGCCGCGCTCGCGGCGGCTCATCGCCTCGGTCGACTCGATGTGGGAGCGCTGGCCACCGCGCGGAGCACCGTTGATCGGCTGCTCGAGGAGTGCGTGTGTCGCATCGTCGATCTCGACTACGCGACCGCTGCTGGAGCGGTCGCCGTCGAGCATCAGCTGCGCGGATACGACGCGATGCAGTGCTTGGGTGCGCTGGAGCTCGAAGCGGCCGTCGGCGTCGCTGGTGATCGTGCGCTGCTGGATGCCTGGTCGAGGCGAGGGCTCGCGACGATCGACATCCTCGCTTCCTGACGTCGGCTCAGTTCGCTAGCGTCGCGGCATGACGGTGATCCTCTCGCCCTTCCACCTCGACGAGCGGCTCGATGGCCCGTGGCCGCTGGAGGCGGACGCGACGATCGATCCGGCGCTCTCGGAGGAGAGCCCGTGGGAGCGCATGGCCGTCGTCGCGACCGCTCTCAGGGACGCCGTCGCGGAGGTTGCGCGCGCCGGCACCGTGCCGATCGTGCTCTCCGGCGACTGCGTGGCGTCCCTCGCGGTCGTCGCGGGCATCCAAGCGGCGGGCGTCGAGCCGTCGCTCGTCTGGCTCGACGCGCACGGCGACGTCCAGTCGCCCGAGACGAGCGCTTCCGGCTACCTGGGCGGCATGCCGATCCGCCAGCTCGTCGGTGGCGCCGACCGCACCGTGCCCGACGCCGTCGGCCTCCAGCCCATCGACGAGGCGGATGTCGTGCTGCTCGACGGCCGCGATCTCGATCCACCGGAGGCGGCCTTCCTCGCCGCCTCGCGGATCCGTCACCTCCCGCTGCAGCCGGTCGTGGTGCCCTGCCCCGTCGTGCTGCACGTCGACCTCGACGTCGTGGATTCGCGGGACGCGCCGGGTCTGCTGTTCCCGGTGGCGGACGGTCCGTCGCTCGACATGGTCGTGGCGGTGCTGCAGCAGCTCGTCGCGCGCAACGAGGTCGTCGCCATCAGCCTGGCGTGCACCACGTCGGAGCGTTCCGGACCGGCGGCGCGGCGCATCGCCGATCTGCTGGCGGCCGCCGCCTGAGCTTCAGCGGGGGAGTCGCCCCTCGTGCAGCACACCGTGCGGGTCGCCGGCGTCGCGGATCGCCCGCAGCCGTGCGAGGTCTTCGTCGGTCGCGCAGCTCTCGAGGGTGTCGTCCTCGCCGAGGAACGTGGGCACCATCCGCTCGGAGGCGTGCGGCCGCAGCAGCGCGTCGAGCCCGGCGAGGCTCGCGGCGCCCGCCTCGGGCGGCGCGCCCGGGAACATCGGCGCGAGTCCCATCGAGAGCCACGACGCGCCCGCGAGCGTCGCGAACCCGGGCCGCCGCGGCGCGTCGAGCGCGCCGCCGAGCATGCGCAGCGTGACGCCGACGAGCGCGGCCTGCTCGGGCAGCGCGCGCCAGTCGAGCAGCTCGTAGATGACCCGGTCGGGCAGCGCCTCGAGCGCGATCGATCCACCTCGGCTGGGCGTCGGATCCTCCGGCTCCAGCGACATCGCGGCCATCGCCGCCTGCGTCGTCGCCCCCAGCTGCTCCCGGATGGGCGTCGCCACCGCGCGCACCGCGCCGAGCGGCGCGAGATCGCCCTCGGCGCGCGCGAGCACGTCGACGGTCGTGAAGCTGCGCCCCCGCACCTCCTCTGGCAGGAACGGCGCGTCGGGCATCCGCATGGTCGAGACGAACACGCCGAGGCCCTCCGGCGCATCCGCCGCCGCATCGCGCACCGCGCGCAGCACGGCCGGTCCGTCGTCGGCCGAGAACATCAGCGACCCGCCGAAGAGCGCCGGTGCCTCGAGCAGGTCGACCTCGAGCTCGGTGACGATGCCGACGGTGCCGCCGGCGCCGCGCAGCGCCCACATCGTCCCGGGGTCGGATGCGTCGTCGACGCGCTCGTGGGTGCCGTCCGGCCGCAGCATCCACACGGCCCGCAGCGACTGCGCGCCGAGCCCCGCCGAGCGGCTCAGCCACGAGTGGCCGCCGCTCAGCAGGTAGCCGGAGGGGCTCACGACCCTGCTCGTGCCGCTCGGCACCGCGAGACCGGTGCCCGCGAGCGCCTCGATCACGCGCCCCCACTGCACCCCGGCGCCGATGACGGCCGTGCGCGCATCCGCGTCGATCTCGACCCGGTCGAACGCGGCCGTGCGGGTGAGGATCGCCCCCTCGAGCGCGCTGGATGCGCCATGGCCGTTCGGCTGCACGGCGACCGTCGTTCCGGTGTCGCGAGCGAACCCCACGATCGCGCGCAGGTCGTCGACGCCGCGCGGGTGAGCGATCGCCGCGGGCCGCTGGTCGACGGCGAGGTTCCAGGGCGACCGTTCGGCGTCGTAGGCGGCGTCGTCGGGGGTCGTGAGGCGGCCGTCGAGGCGGTCGGCGAGGGAGCGGAGCGGGAGGTCGCGGTAACGCTGTTCCGTGGTCACGCGGGCGAACGTACTCCGGGCGGCCGACGACCGCCAGGGGCGGCCGACGACCGCCAGGAGCGGCCGACGAC
>JBAZPY010000144.1:0-4822 GCA_041645515.1 Agrococcus sp. | reverse complement strand
CGGCGGCGTCGCGTGCAGCAGGTGCTCGGCGTGGTGCAGCGCATTCGTGACGAGCCGCGCGACGTGCGCATCGGGCTGGCCGTAGTGCACCGAGCTGCCGTCGCGACGGGCGACCACGAGCCCGTGCGCGCGCAGCTTCGCCAGGTGCTGCGAGACGGCGGGCAGCGGGCGCTCGAGCGCCGCGGCGATCGCGCCGACCGGGAGCTCGCGGCCGTCGAGCATCGCGAGGATGGCCAGACGCGTCGGGTCGGCGAGCAGCTTGAGCACGGCGGCCGCGGTGGCGACCTCCTCCGCGCTCGCGGCGCGGGAGCCGGCCGACGCTCGGGCGGTGCTCTGGGCGCTGGGCGCGGTCATGCGAGCATGGTGCCAGACGACGCCTCCGCCGTGGCGCCGGCCGGCCACAGGCGCCACGCGACGACCGTGGCGATGACGGCGACCACGGCGAGCACGAGCGCCGTGCCCGGAAGGCCGATGAAGCCCAGCCAGCCGGCGAGCGGGTAGGTGAGCAGCCAGCACGCGTGCGACAGCGAGAACTGGGCGGCGAACGCGGCGCCGCGATCGCCGGAGGGCACGCCACGGCGGATGAGCCTGCCGACCGGCGTCTCGACGGCTCCCCAGCCGATGCCGACGGCGAACCACAGCGCGGCGACGAGCACGGCGCCGAGCAGCGCGGGCACCGTCACGGCCGCGGCCGCGAGCGCGGTGGCGATCGACAGCACCACGGCGCCGCCGAGCATCACGAGCCGCTCGCTCGCCCGCTCCAGCACCCTCGGGAGCGCGAGCGCCGCCGCCATCGAGCCCGCGCCGTTCGCGGCGAGGAGCAGCGCGACCGCCTCATCCCCGAGTCCGAGCGAGCTCTTCGCGATGACGACCGTCTGCACGAGCACGAACGCGCCGGCGGCGGCCACCGCGAGGTTGAGCGCAAGGATCGGCCGCAGCGTCGGGGTCCGCAGGAAGAGGCGGATGCCGTGGCGCGCGCGGTCGCCGAACGGCATCTCGGGCGCGTCCGGCTCGACATGCCGCGCCGGCACCGCAGTGGCCAGCACGAGCAGCGCCGAGGCTGCGAAGCCCAGCGCGGTGCCGAAGAAGAGCGCGTTCGCCGGCATCAGCAGCAGCAGCACCGCCGCGAGCATCGGAGACAGCACCGCCTCCAGGTCGTAGGCCAGGCGCGAGAGCGAGAGCGCCGCCGTGTAGTCCCCCTCGCGCTCGAGCACGTCGGGGATGACCGATTGGAACGTGGGCGTGAAGGTCGCCGATGCCGCCTGCATCACGAAGATGAGCGCGTAGATCTGCCAGACGTCGGTGACGAAGGGCAACGAGGCGGCGACCAGCAGGCGCACGATGTCGGCGCCGACCATCACCGCGCGCCGCGGCAGCCGCGCGAGCAGCGCCGCGGCGAGCGGCGCCACGAAGACGTACGCGACCATCTTGATCGCGAACGCGGTGCCGAGCACGCCGGCCGCACCCGCGGGGTCGAGCTGGAACGCGAGCAGCCCGAGCGCGACCGTCGCGAGCCCCGTGCCCGCGAGCGCGATCACCTGCGCCAGGAAGAGGCGACGATAGGCGGGATGGGCGAGGGCGCGACGCATGGCACCATGTTCCCTCCTCTTACGTTGTTGCGCAAATGCGCAAGCGATGGACGCGCCGCTCCGCCCGGCACGGCAGAATGTCTTCAGTGCCCCACCTGACCGCCTGGCGCAACGCCGTCTTCGCCACCTTCTTCACGATGGGCTTCGGCTTCTCGAGCTGGCTGTCGCGCGTTCCGCACGTGCGCGACACGCTGGGCGCGTCGACGGCGGAGATGGGCCTGCTGCTGCTGGGGATCTCGGTCGGGTCGATCGCCGGTCTCCTGGTCGCGAGCCACGTGATCCACGTCGTCGGCACGCGGATCGTCGCCTCGTTCGGCATGATCGCCGTCTCCGGCGGGCTCGCGATCGCCGGCTGGGCGGCGGAGGCGTCGCTGCCGTGGCTCGTGGTGGTCGGCTTCATCCTGGGCGGCAGCCTCACGGGCATCACCGACGTGGCGATGAACATCTCCGGCGCGGCCAACGAGCGCGCGCTCGGCAAGCCGATCATGCCGATCTTCCATGCGTTCTTCTCGCTCGGCACGGTCGCCGGCGCGGGCCTCGGCGGCCTCTGCGAGCTGCTCGGCGTCCCGCTCGGCTGGCAGTCGACCGGCGTCGCGGTCGCCACGATCGCGCTCGGTCTCGTCGTCTACCGATTCCTGCCCGACGACGAGGTCGACGAGCACGCGGCACCCGTCACGCTCGCCGAGCGCCTCTCGGTGTGGAAGGACCCGCGCACGCTGCTGCTGGGACTGCTCGTGCTCGGCATGGCCCTCACCGAGGGCAGCGCCAACGACTGGCTGACCCTCGTCATGGTCGACGGGCACGGCTTCTCGAACGAGGGCGGCGCCTTCACGCTCGCGCTGTTCCTCAGCGCCATGACCGCCGGTCGGCTCGTGGGGGTCTGGCTGCTCGACCGGTTCGGCCGCGTGCCGGTGCTGCGCGTCTCGGCCGTGCTCGCCGCCGTCGGGCTGCTGCTGGTGATCTTCGCCGAGCACCCCGTCCTCGTCATCAGCGGCGTCGTCCTGTGGGGCCTGGGCGCGTGCCTCGGCTTCCCCGTGGGCATGAGCGCGGCGGCCGACGAGCCGCGGCTCGCGGCGGCGCGCGTCGGCACCGTGTCGGCGATCGGCTACATCGCGTTCCTCGCCGGCCCGCCGCTGCTGGGGCTGCTCGGCGACCTCGTCGGGCTGCGCCTCGCCCTGCTCGCGGTGCTCGCCTTCGTGCTGCTCTCGCTGCTCACCAGTCACGTCGCGCGCGAGCGCGACCTCATCAAGGAGGTCCGGTCGTGAGGATCGTCGTCGCCCACTGCTCCGTCGACTACGCGGGCCGCCTCTCGGCGCACCTGCCGCTCGCCCCGCGGGTGCTCATGCTCAAGGCCGACGGCTCGATCCTCGTGCACTCCGACGGCGGCTCGTACAAGCCGCTCAACTGGATGAGCCCGCCCGCCGTCTTCAGCGCATCCGAGCCCGACGACGATCAGCGGGATGCGGGCATCACCGAGATCTGGACGGTCACGCACAGGAAGACCGGCGACTCCCTCATCGTCTCGGTGCACGAGGTGCTCGCCGACTCCAGCCACGAGCTCGGCGTCGACCCGGGGCTCGTCAAGGACGGCGTCGAGGCGCACCTGCAGGTGCTGCTGGCCGAGCAGATCGAGCGGCTGGGCGACGGCTACGCGCTGTGGCGGCGGGAGTACATGACGCCGATCGGCCCGGTCGACATCCTCGCGAAGGACGCCGGCGGCGCGACCGTCGCGGTGGAGATCAAGCGGCGCGGCGAGATCGACGGCGTCGAGCAGCTCACCCGCTACCTCGAGCTGCTCAACCGCGACCCGCGCATCGCGCCCGTGACCGGGGTGTTCGCGGCGCAGGAGATCAAGCCGCAGGCGCGCACGCTCGCCGAGGATCGCGGGATCCGCTGCGTCGTGCTCGACTACGACGAGATGCGCGGCATCGACTCCGGGCACGCGCGGCTGTTCTAGCGGCCGATCCCGCGGCGGCATGCGGCTTCGCGGATCCTGACACCAGGCCCGACCACCGACCGCAGGGCTTGGCCCCGAAGCCGATGTGGCATCGCCGTCCCGCTACGCGGCTATCACGACGACGAGGTCGGCTGCCAAGACGGTCGCGGCGGCAGCCAGCACGAGAGCGCGGCCGTGCCGGGTCTTGGCAGGCTCGACTCGCAGCGGCAGCAGCAGTTGCCGGCCCACGACGTAGGCGGCAACCGTACCGACGAAGACCACTCCGGCTGGCTCGGGGAGGCCGGCGATGATCAGCACCACGAGCGTGGTCACCCCGATGGCCGCTGCAAGCGCGGCTTCCAGCAACTGCGTAGGAATCCGTCGCGCCCCCAACCGCCGGTCCGAGGACCACAGACCCCACCGCGAGGCGGTGGGCCGGCCCACGCAGCACCCTCCGAAGAAGCAGCCGAACCGACCGATGGTCATCCCGAACATCAGCCCAGGTGCAGTGATGTCGAGCAGCGAGCCGATGCCGATACCGGCCATCCACGCCCCCATCATCAGCGCGGCAGCGGCGCCCAGCACGAACCCCTGGATGCACATACCGCCCCCGTACAGCGCCCGACGCCGCGCGGCCGGATACAACGCCAGGTAGTACAGCTTCGCGCCGATCAGCCCGACCAGGCAGGCCACCAGCGACACCAGCACGACCCGGGGCACCGGCAGTCCGAAGCGCGCAGCGAGCAGCACTTGAATGATCAGCGCTACCACCGCGCCCAGACCGACCAGGGCTGGCCAGGCGCCCAGCAGCACGCCCGGTGCCCGCACGTTGATCACCGGCGCCCACCCGGTGGCACCCTCGGCGAAGCCGCCGGGCAGAGGCGGCGGCACGGCTCGAGCATCACCGGACGCAGCAGCCGCGCCGGTGTCTCCGAGACGCTGCACGGCAGGGCGGGCCACCACTTGCCAAGGGCCAGGGGCCAGATTCGGGATCCGGGTGGTGACCGCCACTCGGCCACTGCCGGGCAGCACCCGATCCACTGTCGTCGAGACGGCGAACCGGTCCCCGGGGCCGGGCTCACGAGTCGCACCCGCCCGGCGCCCCTCGAACCCGATGGTCACTGCATACGGATCGCCCTCGGGCGCGGCCTCGAATTCATATGTGAGCCCCAATGCGTGCGGCTCGACTTCTGCCAACGTCTCGCAGTTGAACGCGGAGACCCGCAACGGACTGGCCTGCGGGGTAGCGCTGTCACCGCCGGGAGCGGGCACCGCTGCCGCAGCCCGCGGCACACCG
>JBAZPY010000143.1:0-4880 GCA_041645515.1 Agrococcus sp. | reverse complement strand
CGAACTGTCACTAGGATGGGATCGTGTCCACTACTGCGCTCTCCCCGTCGCCGTCGGCGCCGATGATCAGGCGGCCGAACACCGTTGCGGTCGGCACCATCGTCTGGCTCGGCAGCGAGGTCATGTTCTTCGCCGGCCTGTTCGCGATCTACTTCACGCTGCGCTCGATGTCGGGAGATCTGTTCTCGACCGAGGCCGAGAAGCTGAACGTGCTCTTCGCCACGATCAACACCACCATCCTGCTCGCCTCCAGTTTCACCGCTCAGGCGGGCGCGAACGCCGCTGAGCACCACCAGGCGTTCCGTTCCGGTGGCAAGCTGCAGTTCGCCAAGTGGGGCATGGTCGAGTGGTTCTACCTCACCTACGCGATGGGCGCCGTCTTCATCATCCTGCAGGTGTACGAGTACCTCGTGCTGATCAACGAAGGTGTCACGCTGTCGTCGAACTCGTACGGCTCGGCGTTCTACATCACCACCGGCTTCCACGGCCTCCACGTGACCGGCGGGCTCTTCGCCTTCCTGTTCGTGATCGGCCGCGCGTACGCGGTCAAGCGCTTCACGCACAAGGAGGCGACGAGCGCGCACGTCATCTCCTACTACTGGCACTTCGTCGACGTGGTCTGGATCGGCCTGTACCTCGTCATCTACTGGCTCAAGTAAGCAACGGTTGGGGCTGAGATAAGTTGGCATCACGCAAGAAGACCGGTCGCAGGCATCCGCTCGCCAGCGCGGCGCTGCTCATCATCGGACTCGTCGCCGCAGGCGGCGCGTCCGCCGCGGTGGGCACCGTCGCCAATGCCGGCCCGTCGAGCAGCAGCTACGCGCAGCAGCTCACGGCGGCCGACGGCGAGCAGCTGTTCCGCGCGAACTGCGCCACGTGCCATGGGATGAACGCGCAGGGCACGCCGAACGGGGTCAGTCTCATCGGCGTCGGTGCAGCATCCGTCGACTTCCAGGTCATGACGGGCCGCATGCCGATGGCCATGCAGGGCCCGCAGGCCCTCAAGCGCGAGCCGATGTTCACGCAGGAGCAGTCCGACGCGATGGCGGCGTACATCGCCTCGCTGGCACCGGGCCCGGAGATCCCGTCGGACGAGATGCTCGACACCGCGGGGGTCGACGCCGAGGGCCTCGCCAACGGCGCCGAGCTCTTCCGCATCAACTGCGCCATGTGCCACAACGTGGCCGGCGCCGGCGGCGCGCTGACGGAGGGCAAGTTCGCGCCCCCGCTCAAGAACATCGACGCCGCGCACATCTACGAGGCGATGCTCACCGGCCCGCAGAACATGCCGGTGTTCAACGACGCCAACATCGACCCGGAGCAGAAGCGCGAGATCATCGCCTACCTGCAGTACCTCGACGACAACCCCTCGGTCGGCGGCTTCGACCTCGGCAGCCTCGGCCCGGTCTCCGAGGGCCTGTTCATCTGGATCTTCGGTCTCGGCGGCATCGTCGCGATCACGGTCTGGCTGACGTCGAAGCCGAACTGAGCCATGGCGCAGGACACATCCCGGACTCCCGAGAGGATCAGCAGCATGTCGGCTGAAGGCCACGCTCCCACGGAGCAGCGCGAGGTCGCCGTCTACGACCGCGGTGCTGCGGTCGTGCAGTCGGACGCATTCGAGAACCCAGGCCTGCCGCCGCACCGTCCGCGTCAGACCGACCTCCACCCCGAGAAGGAGCGCCGCGCGGCGCGCCAGGTGGTGCTGTGGTTCCTGCTCTCGATGCTGGGGTCCGTGCTCGCGATCGTCGCGTACATCGCCGTGCCGATCGAGCCCGGCGACATGGGCACCGTCCGCTTCAACAACCTGTTCCTCGGCCTCGGCATCGCGCTCGCGCTGCTCGGCATCGGCTTCGGCGGCATGCACTGGGCCCGCCAGCTGATGAGCTCGCACGAGGTCGTCGAGGAGCGCCACCTGTCGCGCGGCTCGGAGAAGAGCCGCGCCCGGGCCGTCGAGATCTTCCAGCTCGGCGACCAGGAGTCGGGCTTCTCGCGCCGCTCCCTCATCCGGAACACGCTCATCGCTGCGGTGGCGCTCGTGCCGCTGCCCGCGGTCGTGCTCTTCCGCGACCTCGCTCCGGCGCAGGACGCGGTCGAGGCGATCTCGAACACGATGTGGAAGGCGGGCACCCGCCTCGCGCTCGACCCTTCCGGAACGCCCATCCGTGCGGACGACGTCACCATCGGCTCGGCGTTCCACGTCATCCCCGAGGACCTCACCGAGCTCGGCCACGGCGAGGGCTACCTCGACCAGAAGGCCCTCGCCGCCGTGCTCCTCGTCCGGGTGCCGCTGGACCGCCTCAACGAGCAGCCGGCTCGTGCCGGCTGGTCGTACGACGGCATCGTCGCCTACTCCAAGATCTGCACGCACGTCGGCTGCCCCGTGGCGCTGTACGAGCAGCAGACCCACCACCTGCTCTGCCCCTGCCACCAGTCCACCTTCGACGTGACCAACCACGCCAAGGTGATCTTCGGCCCGGCGAAGCGGCCCCTGCCGCAGCTGCCGATCACGGTCGACGACGAGGGCTACCTCATCGCGCAGAGCGACTTCACCGAGCCCATCGGGCCCTCGTACTTCGAGCGGCTGGGCAACATCGACCCTGAGCACATCCCGCTCACGGCCGCTGAGCTGGAGACCCGCGCATGACTTCCACCGCAACGCGTCCGTCCATCACGTCGGCGGCGTCCAACTACCTCGACGAGCGCACCAGCATCTCGACCATGGTCGCGACCCTCGGTCGCAAGGTGTTCCCGGACCACTGGTCCTTCATGCTCGGTGAGGTCATCCTCTACTCGTTCGTCGCGATCCTGCTCTCGGGCACCTTCCTCACGTTCTTCTTCGACCCGTCGATGACGGAGGTGGAGTACGAGGGCTCGTACGTGCCGCTCAAGGGCGTCGCCATGTCGGCCGCCTACGCCTCGTCGCTCGACATCTCGTTCGACATCCGCGGCGGACTGCTCATGCGCCAGGTGCACCACTGGGCGGCGCTGCTGTTCGTGGCCGCGATCGTGCTGCACCTGCTGCGCGTGTTCTTCACCGGCGCGTTCCGGAAGCCGCGCGAGGTCAACTGGGTCGTCGGCTTCATCCTCTTCATCCTCGCGATGGCGGAGGGCTTCACCGGCTACTCGCTCCCGGACGACCTGCTCTCGGGCAACGGACTCGCGATCATCAACGGCATGGTCAAGGGCATCCCGATCGTCGGCACCTGGATCTCGTACATGTTCTTCGGGGGGCTGTTCCCGGGCGATGACATCGTGCCGAGGCTCTTCGTGCTGCACATCATGCTGCTGCCTGCCATCGTCATCGCCCTGATCGGCGTGCACCTCGTGCTGATGGTGGTCAACAAGCACACGCAGTTCGCTGGCCCGGGCAAGACGAACGACAACGTCGTTGGCGCGCCGATCATGCCGCTGTTCGCGGCGAAGGCCGGCTCGTTCTTCTTCATCGTGTTCGGCATCATCGTGCTGATCGCGTCGACGTTCACGATCAACCCGATCTGGAACTACGGCCCCTACGATCCCTCCCCGGTGTCGGCCGGCACGCAGCCCGACTGGTACATCGGCTTCGCCGACGGCGCGCTGCGACTGGCGCCCGGGCTCGAGTCCGAGATCCTCGGGATGACGCTCTCCTGGAACATCCTCATCCCGATGGCGGTCCTCGGCCTCTTCATCGTCCTGGTCATGTTCTACCCGTTCATCGAGCAGTGGATCACCGGCGACAAGCGCGAGCACCACATCGCCGAGCGTCCGCGCAACAACCCGACGCGCACCGGCATCGGTGCCGCCGGCATGGTGTTCTACGCCGTCATGTGGGCCGCCGCGTCGTCCGACCTCATCGCCACGCACTTCCAGCTGAACGTGTTCCAGGTGACCTGGTGGCTGCAGGCGACGCTCATCCTCGGCCCGATCATCGCGTTCTGGGTCACGCGCCGCATCGCCATCGCCCTGCAGAAGAAGGATCGCGAGATCCTGCTGCACGGCTACGAGTCGGGCAACATCCGCCGGCTCCCCGGTGGCGAGTACGTCGAGGTGCACGAGCCGCTCGACGAGTACGAGTCGTGGAAGCTCAAGGCCTTCGACTCGTACGAGCCCGTCATGGTGCGGCCGAACGCCAAGGGCAGGATCACCCCGGCGACGCACGTGCGCGCGGCGCTCACGCGCTGGTTCTTCGAGGACCGCATCGCCCCGGTCAGCCGCGGCGAGCTCGAGGCCGCCAAGCACGACCACTAGATCGATCGATCGACGAAGGGCCCGGGAGCGATCCCGGGCCCTTCGAATTTGGAATACCGGCCGTCGCGCGCGAGTTGGTCTCAGCATGCCCCTCGAATTCGGTGTCCACACGTTCGCTGCCGTCCCCGTCGTCGACGGCGCCCCGCTCAGCCACGCGCAGGTGCTCCGCGACGTCGTGCAGGAGGGGATCGCCGCGGACCGCGCCGGGCTCGGCTTCTTCGGTGTCGGCGAGCACCACCGCGAGGACTTCGCGATCAGCGCCCCCGAGATCGTGCTGGGCGCGCTCGCGACCGTCACCGACCGCATCCGCCTCGGCACCGCCGTGACCGTGCTGTCGTCGAACGACCCGGTGCGCGTGTTCGAGCAGTTCTCCACCCTCGACGGCATCTCGAGCGGGCGCGCCGAGCTCATCGTCGGCCGCGGCTCGTTCACCGAGTCGTTCCCGCTCTTCGGCTACCGGCTCGAGGACTACCAGGCGCTGTTCGAGGAGCGGCTCGAGCTGCTCGCGGCGCTCGTGCGCGAGGAGCCGGTCACCTGGGCGGGGCGCCTGCGGTCGCCGCTCACGGACCAGTCGGTGCACCCGCGCTCGCACGCGGCCGAGCACGGCGGACGGATGCCCGTGTGGGTCGGCGTCGGCGGCTCGCCCGAGT
>JBAZPY010000142.1:0-4909 GCA_041645515.1 Agrococcus sp. | reverse complement strand
CGGCTTCCACGCGATGCGCCTGCCCTCCTCGAACTCGACGACGTGGTTCTCGCGCACCGCGCCATCCCCGGTCAGCGTCATCGAGAAGACGTCGCCGACCGCGCGCACCCGCTGACCCTCCGCCGCGTCCGCGAGGTTGTCGTTGCCATCCCACGCCGGCTGCCTGGCCGGGTCGGCGATCTGCTCGAAGATGATGTCGGCGGGAGCCGCGACGAAGCGGCTCGCCTGCACGACACGGACGGCATCGGTCTCGGTCATGCCGCCATCAAAGCATCCAAGCCGTGTCGCTGCCCCACCGCATCCAGCCCGCCTCCATTGAGTCCCCTCATGAACCGGAGTAGACATGGGGCACGACGGAGGGAGCCCGACATGACCGCTGACGCTTCACGCAAGCAGCCGATCTTCCCGCCGTTCACCGAGTGGTTCGACGCCTTCGCCCTGCTGGGCGGCTGGGACGGCAAGGGGCCGCTGCCGGGCATCCGCGTCGAGGAGGTCGTGGAGGACGGCGCGTTCGTCGTGCACGCCGAGCTGCCCGGGCTCAACCCCGCACGCGACATCGACGTCAAGGTCGAGCACGGCGTGCTGACGATCCACGCGGAGCGCCACCCCGGCCCGCGCGAGAAGCAGCGGTCGGAGTTCCGCTACGGCGCGCTCGCGCGATCCATCCGGCTCCCGCTGGGCTCGAAGGACGACGAGATCACCGCCGTCTACGAGGACGGCATGCTGACGGTGCGCGTGGCCCTCGACTCGGTGCCGGCGAAGGCGCGGCACATCCCGATCGAGCGGCGCTAGGCGGGATGCGGAAGACCGAGCGCACCGACGACGGCAGGTGGATCGTCGTCGAAGGCCGCCGCTGGCGGGCTGAGGACCCGTCCTTGCCTGCGGATGCGTCGACGCGCCTGCGCTCGCACCTCGGGCGGGCGCGCGCGGCCGTGCGGAACGCGTCGAGCGATGGCGAGCGCGAGGCCGCTCGCGACCGCGTGCAGCTCGCGAAGGAGGGGCTCGGCGAGCGCGGCGAGGCCTGGTGGGAGCTCACCGAGGACGACCGGGCCGCACGCGCCGCCGAGCGCATCGCCGCGCTCGACGAGCTGGCGCCCCCGGCGGGCTGAACGAGCCGCGAGGCTCCATGTCCGATCTCACGGCGCGAGCAGCGACGCGCGCGCTTCGCCGACCTGGCCGCGGTGATCGGGCCCAATCGGCCCGACGCATCCGTCTGCTGGTGCCTGAGCCACTGGGTCGATGCGAAGACGAACGCGCAGCTGCGCGGCCCCGAGCGCGGCGCGTGCATGGAGGCGCTCCTGAGCACGCATCGCGGGCAGGGCATCTCGCACGCGCTGCTCGCCGGTGCGGTCGACAGCCGGGGCGAGCGCATCGACCTGACGATGGCGTTCGTCGGCACCCGCGCGCTCCTCGAGCGTGCCGGCTCCGAACTCGCGGCGCCGACCGACGCCGTCGCGGGCGGCTTCCCGCGCGTGCTGATGCGCAGGCAGCTCGAGCGGCGCTGATCGTCGGTCGGCGCTGATCGTCGGTCGGCGCTGGGCGTCAGCCCGCGGCGATCCGACGCAGCTCGTCGAGCGCCTTCTCGAGTCGTCGCTCCTTCGTCTCCGGTGCCTTCGCCTCCGCGATGCCGCGCGCGATCTCCTTCCGGCGCGACGGGGCGAGCGTCTCGAACGCCGCCTTCGCGGCCGGATCCTGCGCGAAGGCCGCGTCGAGCTCGGGCGGCGGCTCGATCGCGCGCTCGGCCTCGTCGAGGGCGATGACGGCCTCGACCTCATCCCCCGCCTCGACGCCCAGCGCGACACGACGCTCCTTCGACAGGCCGAGCAGGTTCTCGCCGCCCATCTGCCCGATCCGCGTGCGCACCGTCGCCCCACCGATCGTCAGCGTGACGGGCGCGTTCTTCGCGCCGCCCAGCGATGCGACCTGGTCGTCGTCGAGGACGATCGCCGCGGCCGGGCCGCGCTGCTGGATCGTGGTGCGGATGCGGAGCTCGCTCATGCGCGTCAGGCTATGCGGGCGTCGACGCCGAGCGCCAGCGTCAGGAGCGCTTGCGGAGCGCGGACTCCTTGTGCGCGGCCTTCGCCCCGGTCTTCTCGGATTCGACGACGTAGTACGGCTCGTCGTCGGAGGCCCGGAACTGCTGACCGGCGAACGTGAAGTCGCGCACGCGCCGCTGCTGCACGGTGCCGTGCGTCTCTCCCTGGCTGGTGTTCCAGCTCACTCGGTCGCCCTTGCGGAATCCCATGCGCTGCTCCCCTCGCCCCACCGTTCGCCGAACTGTACCCCGGTCCAGGAGAGCAGGCGTAGTGTCCCTGCATGGGTCGGCGGATGTTCGTGGCGGTGGTGCCGCCGGAGGACGTGCGCGAGGACCTCGCGACGTTCCTCGAGCCACGGGAGGGGCTGCGCTGGACGCCGTCAGACCGCCTCCACCTCACGCTCGGCTTCCTGCCCGACGTGCCGGAGCGCGTCCTCGAGCCGCTCGACGAGCGCCTGCGCGCCGCGCTGCTCGATCTGCCGCCCTTCAGCTGCAGGCTCGCGGGCGCCGGTGCCTTCCCGGATCCGGATCGCCCCTCGGTGGTGTGGCTCGGCGTGGACCGGGGGCACGCCGAGCTCGAGCACCTGGCGCAGCGGGTGCGGAACGCCGCGAGCGCAGCCGGCGCGGCGCCCGACGGTCAGCGCTTCGTGCCGCATCTCACGCTCGCCCGGCCGCCGCGGCACCGCAGCGCCATCCGCTGGCTGCGCGTGCTCGACACCTACGCCTCACGCGCGTGGACGGTCGACGAGGTGGTGCTGATCGAGTCGCAGCTGCGCGGCCGAGGGCATCGGCCGCGGCACGCGCTCGTCTCCGTGCTGCCGCTCGGCGGCTGACTGCCGAGGCGGCCGCCGCGCTCAATGCGCGTTGAGCACCACGTGCGCGATCAGGTGATCGAGGCGGCGCACGTCGACGCCCTTCCCGACCTTGATCTTGATGTGCCCGGCGCGAGTCCACAGCTCGAGCTCGGCGTTGAAGTCGAGCGTGCTTGCGTTCTCGGACGACCACATGTTGATCGCCGAGTAGGGCAGCGAGTACATCTCCACCTTCTTGCCTGTCATGCCCTGGGCATGTCGAGCGTCATGAGTGATCCTTCGTCGGTGTGTGCAGTCATCCGCAACCTATGCGATGACGGCCCGCGCGCGGCACAATGCCGCCGAGGGCGAGGAGGACCGGATGGGCATGGTCACGTGCGACGTGGGGGTCTCGGTGGACGGCTTCGTCGCCGGTGTCGAGCAGAGCAGGGAGGACCCGCTCGGCATCGGCGCGGAGGACCTGCACCGGTGGATGTTCGAGACCGAGGAGGAGAACGCCGCGGAGATCGCCGCGATCCTCGGCCACGGCGCCTACATCATGGGCCGCAACATGTTCGGCCCCGTCCGCGGCGAGTGGGACGAGCCCTGGCGCGGCTGGTGGGGCGACGAGCCGCCGTACCGAGCGCCGGTGTTCGTGCTCACCCACTTCGAGCACGAGCCGATCGAGATGGAGGGCGGCACGACCTTCCACTTCGTCACCGATGGCCCGATGGCCGCGATGGAGCGCGCCAGAGCGGCGGCCGGCGATGCGAGCATCTCGGTCGCCGGCGGAGCCAGCACGATCGACCAGTTCCTGGCGCTCGGGCTCATCGACGAGCTGCGGCTCCACATCGCGCCCCTCGTCCTGGGCGCAGGCGAGCGGCTCTTCGCCGCTTCTGGCCCGCTGGAGCTGCACCCGATCGCATCCCGCACCGCGTCGCTCGTGACCCACGTGACCTACCGAGCGGGCCGCCACCCCCGGGGAGCCCGAGCGGACCTGGCGCCCGGCGGAGGACTCGGGTAGGACCGCAGCATGACGCCTGCTCAGCGATGGCTCGACGGCTACCTCCGCGCCTGGAAGTCGAAGGACCCGGCCGACGTGCGCGCCATCTTCACCGACGATGCGGAGTACTGGTTCCGCCCCGACGACCCCGAGCCGACGCGCGGGATCGACGCGATCGTCGCCATGTGGGCGGAGCCGGAGTCGCCCGACCCCCAGCCCGACCTGCGCGTGCTCATCGAGGACGAGCAGCTCGCCATCATCAAGGGCACGGTCGTCGACCCCGGGCACGCCTCGTACTCGAACCTCTGGGAGGTCTACCTCGCGCCGGACGGGCGGGCGCACCGCTTCGTCGAGTGGTACATGACGCCGAGCAAGCCCGACGGGAACTGACCCGGCGCTCAGCCCTGCGCGACCTCCATCTGCCCCCATGGGCTGCCGTACTCCCCGAGCTTGTCGAGGAACGGCTTCGGCGGCATCGCCTCCGGTCCGAGCACCCCCGCGCCGGACCACACGCCGGTCGCGATCAGCTCGAGCGCGATCACCGGGTTGATCGCCGTCTGCCACACGACGCACTGGTGCCCGTACTCCGCCATCGACCAGGCGTTGTCGACCACGTGGTGCAGGTACGTCGACCGCGGCTGACCGTCCTTGCCCGTGCCGCGCACCCAGACGCCCGCGCACGTCTTGCCGGTCATGACCGGGCCGATGGATGCAGGATCCGGCAGGCAGGCAGCCACGACATCGCGCGGCGAGACCTCGACGCCGCCGACGCGCACCTTCTCGGTGCGGTCGAGCCCGAGCGTGTGGAGGGTCTGCAGCACCCCGATGAACTCCGACCCGAGGCCGTACTTGAAGGTGACGCGGTCGGCCTCGATCCAGCGCGGCATCATGAGCACCTCCTCGTGCTCGACGTTCACGCACTCCACCGGTCCGATGCCCTCCGGGAAGTCGAAGACCTCCGGCTCGCTGAACGGCTCGGTCGTGTACCAGCCGCCATCGGTCGCGGCTCGCGAGCGCTCCCAGATGACGGGCGGGTTGAGGCACTCCTCGATCGTCGTCCAGATCGAGAACGACGGTGCG
>JBAZPY010000141.1:0-4942 GCA_041645515.1 Agrococcus sp. | reverse complement strand
TCGGTGATCGATGTCGCGCTGCTCACCGACGCCCTCATCGGCCGCGTGAACGGCATCAGCCCGCACGAGCTGACGCTGCGGTCACCCGAGCGCGACGACGGCTCGCTGCTCGCGGCGGCGGTGCGCGGTGAGGGCCGCTTCCGCATCGCGGTCCTGCGCGGCACGCCCTGGGACGCCAGCCACGACATCCGCATCGCGCCCGAGGCGACGGCGGCCGTCGACGCCACGATCGCCGCCCTCACCGCGTTCGGCCACGAGATGGGCGAGGTGGCGCTGCCGGATGCGTCGGGATACCTGGGCGTGTCGGGCTACGCGGAGGCGTTCACGGCGCTGTGGCGCGGGGGAGCGGCGACCGTGCCGATCCCGCGCGAGCAGCGGCACCTCCTCGAGCCGCTCGCCCGCTGGATCATCGACACCAGTGACGAGCTGACTGCCGGCGGGCTCGCGACGGCGCAGCTGTGGGCGACGGAGTTCGAGCGGCGCGTGCTCGCCGCCTTCGCGCCGTGGGATGCGGTGCTGACGCCCGCGACGGCCCTCACGCCCCGGCCGCTCGACTGGTACCCGTCCGACGACGGCCAGGCCGACTTCGACGCGCAGGTGCTGCACACCCCGCACACGTCGTTCGTGAACATGGTGGGGCTGCCGGCGATCGCGCTGCCCGTGCACCGCACGGGCCCGACCGCGGAGGGGGACGGCCTGCCGATGGGCGTGCAGCTCATCGGCCGCCCGGGGGAGGAGGCGACGCTGCTCGCCATCGGCCGGCAGCTGGAGCGGCGCATCCCCTGGACCGAGCGCGTCGTGCGGGCGATGCGCCCGTCCCGCTGATCGACCAGCAGGCGCCCGTCCCGCTGATCGAGCAGCACGCCGGAGGCGCGCGTATAGAGATCACCGCCCCTCGCCACGGCGATCGTCGTCTCGATACGCGGCCTGCGGCAGCTACTCGACGACCGGAGGAGCGAGCAGCGGCTACTCGACCGGGCGGGGCTTCGGCAGGTAGCCGCCCTTCACGAGATCCGCCTCGATCTCCCAGCGGTTGCGGAGCGCATCGCGACCGGCGGCGACGTACATGGGGATGAACCAGAGTCCGTAGCGCTCCCACTGGCGCCGGTGCACGTCCTCGTGCTCCAGGATCTCGGGCGAGACCGCGTCGGCGGTGAGGAAGACCGCTCCGACCGTCGTGCCGCCCCGGCCGAACGCCCATCGCGGCAGCCCCGAGACGACGGTGAGCTCGCCGACCTGCCGCTCCTCGCCGCCCAGCAGCCGTCCCCAGAGCGTGGCCGCCCCGGTCGCGAACCGGTGTCCCGCCCGCGCGACCGGCGGCGCGGTCAGCGCGCCGAAGGCCGGCCCGGATGCCGCGCGCACCATCGCGCCGAGCCGGCGCCCGGCGCGGGCGACTCCGCTCGATGTGCTCATGCCATCGACGGTACCCGGATGCGACCGGACTGACGCGGACGCCCGAGCGCGGATAGCCTGGGCATATGCGCCAGGAGCCGTACGGCAGCCCCGACGCCGAGCCCTTGCGGATCGCGCTCGTCTCGATGCACACGTCGCCAGCCGACCGGCCGGGCAAGGGCGACGCGGGAGGGCTCAACGTGCTCGTGCTCGAGAGCGCGAGGGCGCTCGCACGGCGCGGCAACCACGTCGACATCTTCACCCGCTCGGCGGGCGCGCCCCACACCGAGGCGCTCGCGCCGGGCGTCACGCTCTACGCGCTCGCGACCGGCGGCGGTGCCGTGCGCAAGCACGAGCTGCCGAACCTGGCCGACGCGTTCGGCGCCGAGCTGGAGCGTGCCGCCCTCGCGGCGGCCGACTCCTACGACGTCGTGCACGCCCACTACTGGCTCTCCGGGCTCGCAGCCCTGCCGGTGTCGCTGTCGCTCGGCATCCCCATCGTGCAGACGTTCCACACGCTCGCCGAGGAGAAGAACCGCCGGCTCGCGGACGGCGAGCGCCCGGAGCCCGAGCGGCGCGTGCTCACGGAGCGCTACCTCGCGGGCGAGGTCGACGCGATCGCCGCGGTCTCTCGCGCGGAGGTCGACGTGCTCTGCGACGGCGTCGGCGCATCCGCCGAGCGCGTCTGGCTCGTGCCGCCCGCGGTCAACACCGTGCTGTTCCAGCCCGGCCCGGTCCGCTCGCGGGCCGAGGTGCGCACGCGCCTCGGGGTGGAGGCCGACGACGGGCTCGTCGTGTGCGTCGGCCGCGTGCAGCCGCTCAAGGGCCAGGACCTGGCGGTGCGGATGCTCGAGCACCTGCCGGGCGCGGTGCTGGTGATCGCCGGTGAGTCGACGCCGGGGGATGAGCGCTACCTGGAGTCGCTGCACGACATCGCGCGCGCGATCGGCGTGGAGGGGCGGGTGCGCCACATCGGCAGCGTCGGGCGTCCAGAGCTCGCGCGGCTGCTCGACGCCGCCGACGTGGTCGTCGTGCCCAGCCGCTCGGAGTCGTTCGGGCTCGTGCCGCTCGAGGCCGCCGCGAGCGGCACCCCGGTGGTGGCCTCGCGCGTCGGCGGGCTCGTGGAGTCGGTCGTCGACGGCGAGACGGGCGTGCTCGTCGACGGCCGCGACCCGCGGGAGTGGGCGCAGGCGGTGGGCGCGATCCTCGACGACGTCGACCTGCAGGTGGAGCTGGGGCTCGCCGGCCGCCGCGTCGTCACGCGCCGCGACTGGCAGGACGTCGCGGCCGAGCTCGAGACGGTCTACCGCTCCACGATCCCGGCACCGCTGCGCTGAGCCGCCGCCCCGCTCCGCTGATCGAGCCGCCCCACCCCGCTGGTCGAGCCGCTCCGCGCGCGCAGCGCGCTGAGCGTGTCGAGACCGCCCCACCCCGCTGGTCGAGCCGCTCCGCGCGCGCAGCGCGCTGAGCGTGTCGAGACCGATCAGTTCCCCTCGAACACGATCGGCCGCCCCGCCAGGTAGCCCTCCGCCGCCCGGCGGGCGTCGTTCGTCATGCCGAGCCGCTGCACGGTCGGCAGCAGCGACCCCACCGCATCCGCCGTGTCGACGAGCGCCTCGCGCGCCGCCGCGAGCGTCGCCTGCACCGCGAGCGGCGCCTGCGCGGCGATCCGTTCGGCCAGCTCGAACGCGCGCTCCAGCTCCGTCCCGGCAGGCACGACCTCCTGCACGAGGCCGATGCGGTGCGCCTCCGCGGCGTCGAACCGGTCGCCGGTCAGCACCCAGCGCATCGCGTCGCCCCAGCCGAGCCGCGGGAAGCGCACGGTCGCGCCGCCGAACGGCATGATGCCCCGCGCGACCTCGAGCTGCGCGAACACGGTCGAGTCGGCGGCGATCACGATGTCGCTCGCGAGGGCGAGCTCGATGCCGAGCGTCAGGCACGTGCCCTGCACGGCGAGCACGACGGGCTTGCGCACCGGCACGGTCTGCAGGCCCCACGGGTCGAGCCCGCCGTCCGGAACGAGGCGGATGCGTCCGGTCGCGAGCTTCGGCGCGATGTCGGCGAGGTCCAGGCCAGCCGTGAAGTGGTCGCCGCGGGCGCTCACGACGCCGGCGCGCAGGCTCGGGTCGCGGTCGAGCTGCCCGTACGCGAGGGCGAGCTCCCGCAGCATCCGCTCGTCGGCCGCGTTGCGCTTGTCGACCCGGTCGAGCGTTATGTGCAGGATGGGTCCGCGTCGCTCGATGGCGACGCGCGGTGTCGTCTCGGTCACGCCGTCAACCTAGCGGGGGCAGCGAGAAGGGGGCGGACGTTCGTCCACCCCCTCCAAACGCGTCGCCGCGACAGCCCGGTCAGCGGTCGACGACCTCCGCCTCGACAGTGTCGCCGCCCTGCGTGGCCTGCTGCGAGCCACCGATGGCGCCCTGCTGCGAGCCCCCGCCGACCGCCTTCTGCTGGTCGTGCTTGAGGGCGGCGAGGCGCGCCTCGATCTCGGTCTCGCGGCCGACGTCCTCGAGCGCCTCGAACTGCGCGTCGAGCGACGACGCGGCGAGCTCCTGCTGCCCGACGACCCGCGCCTCCTCGCGGCGGATCTTCTCCTCGAAGCGGCCGATCTCGCTCGTGGGGTCGAGGATGTCGATCGACTTCACCGCGTCGTGCACCTGCGTCTGCGCCTCGGCGACCTTCGCGCGGGCGATGAGCTCGGAGCGCTTCGACTTCAGCTGGTCGAGCTTCTGCTTCATGGTGTCGAGGCCGCCCTTGAGCTTGTCGACGACCTGGTTCTGCGACTGGATCGACGGCTCCGCCGCGCGCGCCTCCGACTCCGACTGCATCTGCTTGCCGATGGCGACCTTGGCGAGGTTGTCGAACTTCGCGGCGTCGGGGGAGCCGGAGGCGCGCAGCTCGTCGGCGCGCTGGCTCGCGGCGAGCGCCTTGCGGCCCCAGTCCTCGGCGGCGCGCACGTCCTCCTGGTAGTCCTGCTCCTGCATGCGCAGGTTGCCGATCGTCTGCGCGATGGCGGCCTCGGCCTCGGCGATCGAGTTCGTGTAGTCCCGGACCATCTGGTCGAGCATCTTCTGCGGGTCCTCGGCCTGGTCGAGGAGCGCGTTGATGTTGGCCTTCGCGAGCTGCGAGATGCGGCCGAGGATGGACTGCTTGGTCATGGTATTCCTTCCTGCGGATGCCGCCGGAGCGGCCCTTGTCGGTGTGTGCCGTGGGTGTGTGCCGTGGTCATGGATGGATGGATGGATGGGTGTGGTGTGGTGCGAGGATGCGTCGCCGCATCCGCCGTTCGGACCGTCATTCGCCGAAGAAGCCGCCTCCGCCGCCGAAGTCGCCGCCGCCGCCCGAGAAGCCGCCGCCGAAGAAGCCGCCCCCGCCGCCGCCGCCGAAGGAGCCGCCGCCGCCGGAGAAGAGGTCGCCGAGCCCGCCGCCGCCTCCGCCGTCGCCGCCTCCGCCGTCGCCGCCTCCGCCGATGTGGCCGCCGCCGATGCCGGGCCCGTTGAGCATGTCGCCGAGGATGTAGCCGAGCAGGCCGCCGGTGAGCATGTCCTGC
>JBAZPY010000140.1:0-4977 GCA_041645515.1 Agrococcus sp. | reverse complement strand
CACTCGACGTGGCGGAGCGGCTGCCCGTGCCGCTCGGGGAGGCGCTCGCGGCAGCGGCCAGGACCGCGTTCGACGCGGGCGCCCTCGCCACCGCGCTGACCGGCGCTGCCCTCATGGCCGCCGCGATCGTCGTCGCGCTCCGCGCGCTGCGCCGCGCCTGACGATCCTCCGCCCGGCACGACGAAGGGGCGCCACCTCGAGCGGTGGCGCCCCTTCGGGTCGTGCGATGCGGGTCAGAGCACGTCGTCGCGACGCTCGGTGCGCTCGACGCGGGTGCCGGTGTCGGGGTCGACCGCGGTCCGCGAGACCTGCGAGGTGCGGCCCGAGCGTGCGGCCATGATGATGCCGATGAGGGTGACGAGCGCGCCCGCGCCCAGCAGGATGTAGCCGATCAGGGCCCAGTTGGCGCCCTCGACCTGCCACAGCGCCGGGACGGCCCACGCGATGATCGCGCCGACAGCCATGAGGAAGATGCCGAAGCCGATGCTCAAGGTGCTCTCCGTTCGTTGCGGCCGCCCGGGACGCAGGCGGCCTGTGGGGCGAATGTACTGCGTGGCGCCTGGGACGCGGATGCGAACTTCCGCGCGGCTAGGCTGTGACGCGCGGCCCGCGCGGATGCGGTGCCCCCCGACGCGCACACCGTGCGCCCCAAGGAGGAAGAGTGCAGCAGCTGCGCCTCGCGGTCATCGCAGGAGACGGCATCGGTCCCGAGGTCACACTCGAGGCCAGGCGAGCCATGCGCGCCGCGCTCGACGGCGTCGAGCTCGTCGAGACCGAGTTCGACCTGGGCGCCGCGCACTACCTCTCCACCGGCGAGATCCTCGACGACGCGACGCTCGAGCGGCTGGCGCAGCACGACGCGATCCTGCTGGGTGCGGTCGGCGGCGACCCGGCCGACGAGCGGCTCGCGGGCGGCATCATCGAGCGCGGGCTGCTGCTGCGCCTGCGCTTCGCGTTCGACCACCACGTCAACCTGCGGCCGACGCGACTGCACCCGAAGGTAGCGAGCCCGCTGCGCGATCCGGGTGAGATCGACTTCGTCGTCGTCCGCGAGGGCACCGAGGGCCCCTACGTCGGCAACGGCGGCTCGCTGCGCACCGGCACGCCGCACGAGGTGGCGAACGAGACCAGCGTCAACACCGCGTTCGGCGTCGAGCGCGTCGTGCGGTTCGCCTTCGAGCTCGCCGAGCAGCGCAACCGCCGGCTCACGCTGGTGCACAAGAAGAACGTGCTCGTGCACGCGGGCGCCCTGTGGCAGCGGATCGTCGACCAGGTGGGCGCTGAGCACCCGGATGTCGCCGTCGACTACCTGCACGTCGACGCGGCCACGATCTTCCTCGTCGACCGTCCCAGCCGGTTCGACGTGATCGTCACCGACAACCTCTTCGGCGACATCCTCACCGACCTCGCCGGCGCGGTGGGCGGCGGCATCGGCCTCGCGGCCTCCGGCAACCTCAACCCCTCGCGCACCTTCCCGAGCATGTTCGAGCCGGTGCACGGCTCCGCGCCCGACATCGCGGGCCGCGGCATCGCCGACCCCACTGCCGCGATCCTCTCGGCCGCGCTGCTGCTAGAGCACTCCGGCCACCCCGACGCCGGCCGCCGCATCCGCGACGCCGTCGACGCCGACATCGACGCCCGCGACGGCCAGGGCAGCACGACCGGCCGCACCACCGGTGAGATCGGCGCAGCCATCGCCGACCGCATCCGCACCTCGAAGGAGCAGGCATGACACTCGAGTTCACCCTCACGCGGAACGCCCAGCCCGTGGCCGACGAGGAGCGCGCCCGCGTGCTCGCCGAGCCCGGCTTCGGCAAGCACTTCACCGACCACATGGTGTCGATCGACTGGACCGAGGACGGCGGCTGGCACGACGCCCGCGTCGGGCCGTACGGCCCGCTGCAGATGGACCCCGCCTCCGCGGTGCTGCACTACGGCCAGGAGATCTTCGAGGGGATGAAGGCCTACCGCCGGGCGGACGGCTCGGTGTGGACCTTCCGGCCCGACCAGAACGCCAAGCGCATGCAGCGCTCGGCCGCGCGGCTCGCCCTCCCGCAGATCCCGGAGGAGCTGTTCCTCGAGGCCATCCGCCGGCTCGTCGAGGTCGACGAGGCGTGGGTGCCCACCGGCGGCGAGGACTCGCTCTACCTGCGCCCGTTCATGATCGCCAACGAGGTGTTCCTCGGCGTGCGCGCGGCGCAGACCGTGCGCTTCATGGTGATCGCGAGTCCGGCCGGCCCCTACTTCGCCGGCGGCGTCAAGCCCGTCTCCATCTGGCTCTCGCGCGAGTACAACCGCGCCGGCAAGGGCGGCACGGGTGCCGCCAAGTGCGGCGGCAACTACGCCGCGAGCCTGCTGCCGACGCAGATCGCGGTCGCGAACGGCTGCGCGCAGGTGCTCTTCCTCAACGAGGCGGGATCCGACCTCGAGGAGCTGGGCGGCATGAACATCGTGCTCGTGAAGGCCGACGGCACGCTCGTCACGCCCGAGTCCGAGTCGATCCTCGACGGCGTCACGCGCAACTCGCTGCTGCAGCTGGCCGAGGATGCGGGGCACACGGTCGAGCGCCGGCCCGTCAGCCTGGCCGAGTGGCGCGACGGCGTCGCAGACGGCTCCATCACCGAGGTGTTCGCGTGCGGGACCGCGGCCGTCGTCACGCCGATCGCGGCGCTGCGGAGCACCGACGAGACGATCGGCGACGCCGACGCGCCGGCCGGCCCCGTGTCGCTCGCGCTGCGCAAGGCGCTCACCGACATCCAGTACGGCCGCGCGGAGGACCCGCACGGCTGGATGGTGCAGCTGACGGACGCCAGCTGATGCGCGTCGCACGATTCGCACACGGCGACCGGATCGGATACGGCGTCGTCGACGAGGACGCCCTCGTCGTGCTGGTCGGCGACCCGATCGTCGCCGGGTTCGACACGACGGGGGAGCGCATCCCGCTCGGCGAGGCGCGCCTGCTCGCACCCGTCATCCCGCGCTCCAAGGTCGTCGCCGTGGGCCGCAACTACGCGAAGCACGCCGCGGAGCTCGGCAACGAGGTGCCCACCGAGCCGCTCGTGTTCCTGAAGCCGAACACGTCCGTGATCGGCCCGGGCGACGCCATCGTGCTGCCGCCGGAGTCGAGCGACGTGCACTTCGAGGGCGAGCTCGCCATCGTGATCGGCCGCGTCGCCCGGCGGCTCACGAAGGCGAACGCGCTGCACGCGGTGTTCGGCGTCACGGTCGCCAACGACGTGACCGCGCGCGACCTGCAGCGGCGCGAGCCGCAGTGGGCGCGCGCCAAGGGCTTCGACACGTTCTGCCCGCTCGGCCCCGCGATCGAGACGGAGCCCGACTGGAGCGACCTGCGGCTCATCACCCGGGTCGACGGCGAGGTGCGGCAGGACGGCGTCTCGAGCGACTGGATCTTCGACGCACCCACCGTGCTCGAGTGGATCACCGCGTCCATGACCCTGCTGCCCGGCGACGTCGTGCTGATGGGCACGCCCGAGGGCGTCGGACCGCTCGCCGCCGGGCAGACGGTCGAGGTCGAGGTGCCGGGCGTCGGCACGCTCCGCAACCCGGTCGTGGCGCAGGCCGCCGCGCGCTGACGGCTCCCGGGCGCCTCCCGGGCGGGCTCGCCTAGCATCGGGCCAGCTGGCGGCACCCGCCGCAGCGGAGGAGGAGTCATGTCGGAGATCCAGCAGCTGCTCGGTCGGATGCCGATCCAGCAGATCGCCCAGCGGGCCGGCGTCCGGGAGGACGAGGCGAGGCAGGCGGTCGAGGCGATCGTGCCGGCGCTCGTCGGCGGCATGCGGGCGAACGCGAACGACCCGGCCGGGGCCCAGTCGCTCGCCGGTGCGCTCGGCGCCCACGCGGGCCACCTCGACGAGCGGCTGTCCGGCTCGATCGACCCCGACGACGGGCAGAGGATCGTGCGCAACGTCTTCGGCGACAACACCGAGCAGATCGCGCGCGCAGCCGGCGGCGGCTCGGCGCTCGGCGCGATCATCCAGAAGGTGCTGCCGATCGTGGCGCCGATCGTGATCGCCTGGATCGCGAACAAGTTCACCGGTCAGGGCGGGGGCTCGGCAGCTGGGCGGGGCACGCCGGCCGAGCAGGCCGGCGGGGGCTTCGATTCGCCCTTCGGCACCGGCTCCGCGGGCGCCGAGCAGAAGATCCCAGCGCCGCAGGGCCAGCCGCAGGCGCCCGGGCAGGGCGGGTTCGGCCTCGACGACCTGCTCGGCGGCATCCTCGGCGGCGGCCCCTCGAGCCAGCAGGGCAGCGGCCAGCAGCAGTCGGGCAGCGGTCCGCTCGGGCCGCTCGGCGACATCCTCGGCGGCCTGCTCGGCGGCGGCCGTCGCTGAGCCCTCGCCCGGGCCGAACTTCCCCGAACCGCGCGTTCTGTCGCGAAGAGTCGCAGTTCAGGGAAGTTCGGCGGGACGGGGTGGAGCCTGCCTGCATATGCAGGCAGCCTCCCCCTAGACTGACCGCATGGCTTCCAACGACGCGCTCCGCGGCCACGTCGACGCGATGCTGCTGTCGGTGCTCTCCGAGGGACCGGTGCACGGCTACGGCGCGATCGAGCGCATCCGCGACCGATCCGGCGGCCAGCTCGACTTCCCGAGCGGCACCGTCTACCCGGCGCTCAAGCGGCTCGAGCGGCGCGGCCTCATCGAGGGGGAGTGGGCGTCCGAGGGTCGCTCGAAGCGCGTCTACCGGCTGACGGCCGCCGGCACCGCAGCGCTCGCTGCCGAGCGCGACGAGTGGACCGCGACGGCGTCGATCATCAGCCGCGTGCTGGGGCCGGCGCAGGCGTAGCCGCGGCGACGCGCACCGCGGCGAACCGCAGCAGCAGCGCACCCGCGCCGACGCCGACCACCGTGCCGAGCACGACGGTGAGCGCCACGAGCGACACGGCGATGGCCGCTCCGGCGGGCGGCACGGGCAGCGCGACGGCGAGCGCGATCGCGCCGCCGACGAGCACCGCGGCGA
>JBAZPY010000139.1:0-4982 GCA_041645515.1 Agrococcus sp. | reverse complement strand
GCTCCCGTGCCGAGGGTCGTTGTACTGCTGCGGGGCGCCGTACTGCGGTGGCGCGTAGCGCTGCTGCACGGGGCGCGGCGGGGGCGGGCCGGACGACCTCGGGCCGGGCG
The DNA here is from genome assembly GCA_041645515.1 of Agrococcus sp. Taxonomy (GTDB): domain Bacteria; phylum Actinomycetota; class Actinomycetes; order Actinomycetales; family Microbacteriaceae; genus Agrococcus. The sequence goes on along the minus strand of JBAZPY010000139.1, from coordinate 4,872 downwards.
GCACAGCGCCGGACGAGACAGCGCCGGACGACACAGCGCCGGACGACACAGAGCGCGACGGCTGCGGCGTGGTCGGCGGCTGCCGCCGAGCACCGTCGCCCGCCGTGGGCGGCGACTGCTCGGACACCGGGCTCGGGTCGCGAGGCCGGAAGCGATCCGCGTCTGGCTGCATCCCGTTCCTCCCTCGTTCGCTCGGTGGCATGCTCGGTCGAATCACGGGCCACCGTACGCCGCCCGCGTCAGAGTCTCCTGGACGTCTGGTATGTCAGCGGTAGGTGCCCGTCAGGCGCACGGCGCCGCCGTCGACGCCCTTCGCGCCCTGCACCCAGCCGTCGGCGCCGAGCGCGCCGAGCTCGGCCGCAACCACTCGCCCCACGGTCGCCGCCGCGATGCCGGCCGCCTCGCTCGCGGCGATGGCGGCCGCCGCGTCGGCCTCGTCGACGACGACGAGCATCCCGAGCCCCAGGTTCCAGGTCCCCTCTGCCTGCGTGAGCGGGAAGCCGCCCAGCTGCGCGAGCGCGTCGAACACGGCCGGCACCTGCCAGCTGCTGCGGTCGACCTCGACCGCCATCCGCTGCGGCAGCACCCGGGCGAGGTTCGCGGCGATGCCGCCGCCGGTGACGTGCGAGATCGACCGGATGCCGAGCCCCTGCTCGATCATGCCCAGCAGCGGCAGCGTGTAGAGGCGCGTGGGCTCGAGCAGCGCCTCCGCCGCCACGCCGCCGAGCTCGTCGACGCGGTCGGTCAGGGCGATGCCGCGCTGCGCGAGGATGTGCCGCACGAGCGAGAAGCCGTTGGAGTGGAGCCCGGACGAGGCCATGGCGACCACGTGATCACCGGCCCGGACCCGCTCGGCGCCCAGCACCGCATCCGCCTCGACGATGCCGACGGCGGCGCCCGCGATGTCGTAGTCGTCGGGCTGCATCACGCCGGGGTGCTCGGCCGTCTCGCCGCCGACGAGCGCGGTGCCGGTGGCCTCGCAGGCCTCGGCGATGCCGCGCACGATGTCGGCGATGCGCTCGGGCACGACGCGACCGCACGCGATGTAGTCGGTCATGAACAGCGGCTTCGCGCCCACGACGACGATGTCGTCGACCACCATGCCGACGAGGTCCTGGCCGATGGTGTCGTGCTTGTCGATCGCCTGCGCGAGCGCGATCTTCGTGCCGACCCCGTCGGTGGAGGTCGCCAGCAGCGGCTTCGCGTACGAGCCCGCGGCCGAGAGGTCGAAGAGGCCGGCGAAGCCGCCGACGCCGCCGAGCACGCCGGGGCCGTGGGTGCGCGACACCGCGGCCTTCATCAGCTCCACCGCGCGGTCGCCCGCCTCGGTGTCGACGCCGGCGGACGCGTACGGATCGGTCATGCCCCCAGGCTACCGAGCCGCACATCTTCTCAACGTCGCCGGTGGACGCACAGCCGCCATGGCGCCTCGAGCGACCACCGGCGACGTTGAGAATGCCAGGATGGGGGCGGCACACCCACCACCGTCGACGGAGACGCCCATGCATGCACTCGTGACCCGAGGCAGGCCGGGACTCGAGCTGATCGAGCTGCCCGAGCCCGAGACCCCCGCAGGCCATGTCAAGGTGCGCGTGCTGCGCGCCGGCATCTGCGGCACCGACCTCCACATCGACGCGTGGGACCCCTGGGCCGAATCGGCCGTGACCCCCGGCCTCACCGTCGGGCACGAGTTCTGCGGCGAGATCGTCGAGGTCGGCGAGGGCGTCGCCGACTTCGCCGTCGGCCAGATCATGTCGGGCGAGGGCCACGTGGTGTGCGGCCACTGCCGCAACTGCCGCGCTGGCCGCCACCACCTCTGCATCCGCACCTCGAACCTCGGCGTGCAGCGCGACGGCTGCTTCGCGGAGTACGTCGTGCTGCCCGCGACGAACGTCTGGGTGCACCCCGGCCTCACCGCGGCGACCGCGACGCCCGACGAGCTCGACGTCTTCGGCATCTACGACCCGTTCGGCAACGCCGTCCACACGGCGCTGAAGTTCCCGGTCGTCGGCGAGGACGTGCTGGTCACGGGCGCCGGCCCGATCGGGCTCATGGCCGCGATGGTCGCGCGGCACGCGGGGGCCCGCCACATCGTGATCACCGACATCGCCGAGCCCCGCCTCGAGCTCGCGCGCTCCCTCGGCTTCCGCGCGCTCAACCCGCAGGCCGCATCACATGGTCCGTCGTCCAGCGGGGTCGGTCCACTGCAGGCCGTGCAGCGCGAGCTCGGCATGCTGGAGGGCTTCGATGTGGCCCTCGAGATGTCGGGCTCGCCCTCTGCGCTCGTCGGCATCATCGAGAACCTGAACTTCGGCGGCCGCATCGCGATGCTCGGCCTGCCGTCGCGGCCGATCGAGGTCGACTTCGGCAAGGTCGTCTCGCACATGCTGACGATCCAGGGCATCTACGGCCGCGAGATGTTCGAGACCTGGTACGCCATGGCCGCGATGGCGCAGACGGGCCTGGACGTCTCGCCCGTCATCACCGACCGCTTCGCGTTCGCCGACTGGCAGGCCGCGTTCGACCGCGCCCGGTCCGGGGCCGCGGGCAAGGTCATCCTCGACTTCACCACCGACATCAGCACCGATCCCCAGGGAGCCTGACCGTGTTCTCCGCCCGCGCATCCATCACCGCTGAGCTCGACGAGATCGAGGCCGCCGGCCTCACGAAGCGCGAGCGCCCGCTCGACTCCCCGCAGTCGGCGACCGTGACCGCGAACGGCGCCGAGGTGCTCAACTTCTGCGCCAACAACTACCTGGGGCTCGCCGACCACCCGCGGGTCGTCGAGGCGGCGAAGGCCGCGCTCGACGACTGGGGCTTCGGGATGGCGTCGGTGCGGTTCATCTGCGGCACCCAGACCCAGCACCTCGAGCTCGAGTCGCGGCTCGCCGCCTTCCTCGGCCAGGAGGCCTGCATCCTCTACTCGTCGTGCTTCGACGCGAACGGCGGCCTCTTCGAGACGCTGCTGGGCGCCGACGACGCGGTGATCTCGGACGCGCTCAACCACGCGTCGATCATCGATGGCATCCGGCTGTCGAAGGCCGCCCGCTTCCGCTACGCGAACCGCGACATGGCCGAGCTCGAGGCTCGGCTGCAGGAGGCGGCCGGCGCGCGACGCCGGCTCATCGTCACCGACGGCGTGTTCTCGATGGACGGCTACCTCGCGCCGCTCGAGCAGATCTGCGACCTCGCGGAGCGCTACGACGCCATGGTGATGGTCGACGACTCGCACGCCGTCGGGTTCACGGGACCGACCGGTGCGGGCACGCCGGAGCTCGCGGGCGTGCAGGACCGCATCGACATCATCTCCGGCACCCTCGGCAAGGCGCTCGGCGGCGCCTCGGGCGGCTACATCGCCGCGCGCGCCGAGATCGTCGACCTGCTGCGCCAGCGCTCGCGGCCGTACCTGTTCTCGAACGCGCTCGCCCCCTCGGTCGTGGCGGGCTCGCTCGCGGCGCTCGATCTCGTCGAGGGCGCGGGCGAGCTGCGCGAGCGGCTGCAGCGCAACACCCTGCGCTTCCGCGAGGGGATGGAGGCGGCGGGCTTCGAGCTGCTGCCCGGGGAGCACCCGATCACGGCGGTGATGTTCCACGACGCCCGGCTCGCTGGCCGGATGGCGGATGCGATGCTCGAGGAGGGCGTGTACGTCACCGCGTTCTCGTTCCCGGTCGTGCCGAAGGGCGAAGCGCGCATCCGCGTGCAGCTGTCTGCCGCGCACTCGGACGACGACGTGGACCGCGCGGTCGCCGCGTTCGCCGCCGCTCGGGAGCGGCTCGCGGCGTGATCCGGACGGCCAGTCCGACCGCGGCGCGGCGGCTCGCAGCCGGGGCTGAGCCGACCTCCCTGACAGGCTCAGCGGTCACTGCAGATCGCCCCAGGTCGGTAGACGACCGCGCGGTGCGCGCCTACCGTCGAGCGCAGGTCGCACTGCTGCGCCGAGCGCGGAGGGGGGTGCTGCGTGGTCGATGTCAGGAGGTCCTGGCGGACGCGCAGCGCCGCGAGAGTCGCCGCGGCCGTGCTCGGCTCGCTCGCCCTCGCCTCGGTCGCGGTGCCGATGGTCCAGCAGTCCGTCACCCAGGCGTCGGCGACCCGGCTGCAGGACGGGACGCTCGCGGCGCCGAACCTCGGGGCCATGACCGATCCGCCGGACGGCCCCCGGGCCGACGAGCGCGCGCGGATCGCCGTCTGCAAGGGCGTCGCCGCGCTCGCGGATGGCCCCGTGGTCCGACTCACGACCTTCGGCGAGTCCGGTCCCTCCCAGGGCGACCTCGTCTTCCCGGGCGACGTGCTCGGCATGGCGCTCGCCCCCGGCGGCGACATGCTCGCCGTCGTCGACGACACCGGTTCCCTGTCGCTGCACGACATCGGCGCGCCCTCCCCGCCCGCCGAGGTCGCGGCGGAGATCGACCTCGGCAAGACCGCGGAGGTGGAGGTCGCGACGAGCGGCGACGGGTCGTTCGTGGCGGCGGCCGCGTCGCGGGGCGAGCAGCTGCAGCTGTACGACGTCGCCAGCGGTGTGGTGCGCGAGCTCGACCTCGGTCTCCCCATCACCGCGCTCTCCCCCGGTCCCGCCTCGACCGTGTACGCGGCGGCGGAGGAGGCGATCGTGCGGCTCGACGCATCCGACGGGAGCATCGTCCGGGCGGTGGCGCCCCCGGCCGGCCCGCCGGCCGGGATCGCGCTCGTCGCGAGTGGCACGTCGCTCGCCGTGTGGGACCAGGAGCGCCTCCTGCTGCTCGACCCGAGCTCGCTCGACGCGACCTCGAGCTACCAGCCCGCCGGCCCCGTGTTCGACGTCGCCGACGGGGCGACCGCGCAGACCCTGATGGTCGGGATCGGCGGCCCGGCGCCGCGGATCGCGCTGGTCGACCT